>JANXAG010000031.1 GCA_025062375.1 Anaerolineae bacterium
GAAATGGAACCCGGCGTTAGTTACTGGGTCAGGCTTGGAATGCTGGAAGGTCAGGAAGCCGTTAACCTGGCAAGCTCGGGAGAGGATTGTCCTCCTGAAAGGCCTGTGATTTCATGGCGCTTGACCTTCCAGGAAATGCCCTAAATTTGCCTTAAAAATCTTGCTCAGTATAATGGACTAAATTTACCTTTAAGGAGGGGGAAGGTGAAAGAGAAGTTCCTGCAAAAAATGCCGTTTTTTGCCGGCCTTTCGCCCGAGGGTATATCCCTCATCGCCAAAGCCCTGAATTCCGGACGCCGGCAGAAAGGCGAAGTGCTTTTTGAAGTAGGAGAGCCTTCCAGTTTCCTGTATATCATAAGAAGTGGATGGGTTCGCCTGGTGGATTCGCAGGGCAAAATCCTGGCCACTCTGGGGCCAGGAAGCGCTGTGGGAGAAACTGATTTCTTCCAAGGCAAGCCTTCCTCAGTAAAGGCTGAGGCCCTTTCCGACCTCCAGCTCTGGGTCCTATCTATGGAATCACTAACCAGCCTTCTGGCCTCCAATCCTTCCCTGGGAATGGAACTAAGCCAGGCGCTGGGCCTTACGATTGCTCCCCTTATTGAACATCTAAAAAGAAAGCTTAGGGGAATTGGAGGCTTCTCAGCCCTTTCAGAGAGAGAACTGGAGACCATCTCTTCCAGCTTTTCCCTGAGGCGCTATCTGCCTGGAGAATTCATCTTTAGGGAAGGAGAACCTCCGCAGGGACTTTTCCTGGTGGAAAGTGGTTCCCTCAACCTCTTCGCTTCCGGAGAAGATGAATTCACAGTCCTCAAAGAAGGGGAAAGCTTCGGAGAGTTCAACCTCCTGACCGGTAGGCCTTACTCATACTCTGCCAGAGCCGCTTCAGAGACTTTCATCTGGTTCTTGGCTGCAGAGGACTTCAAAGCCCTCTCCTCGCAGTATCCATCTCTAAAGAAAACCCTTGGCTCGGCCCTCAAAATTCCTTTGAGCCGCAGAGAAAAAGCACTGGCAGTAGACCGCCTGGCGCGGGTTCCCCTCTTCAAAGGGCTTCCCGAGGAAGCCTTAAAAGCTGTAGCCGCCAGGCTCTCCATGGCCTTCTTCCCGACCGGCGAGGAGATAGTTTCCGAAGGCTCTCCAGGTGATTCCATGTATATTGTGGATACCGGTCAGGTAAAAATCGCCCGCACCGTTGGCCCCCGCCGGACCTATACAATTTCCGATGGGGAATTCTTTGGAGAAATGGCCCTTATAACCGGGCGCCCCCACAACTTCTCAGCCATCGCCTTATCCGATACAGTCCTCTGGACCCTTTATCGGTCGGATTTTGAGGAGCTTTCCCTTCAGTATCCGGCCATAAGTCTGGCTCTGAACCGCCTCCTCGGCGAAAAGCTCATGGAACTGGAACGCCATTACCTGGAAAAAGAACTCCGTCACCTCCGGCTCTTTTCCTCCCTTGACCCTGGAATTCTGGAACATCTCTCCTCTCGCCTCAAGCCTGTGAAATTCAAAGCCGGCGAAATCATCTTCCGCGAAGGAGATCCTGCCGATTTCTTCTACCTGATAGAATCTGGCCAGGTGGAAATAGTGAAAAAGGTCGGCCGGGAAGAAGCCATCATTGCCCTTCTGGGAGAAGGAGATTTCTTTGGGGAAATGGCCCTTTTGAGGGGAACGGAGCGTTCTGCCACCGCCAGGGCCAGAACCGACCTGGAGCTGTGGGAGCTGGAGAAGAAGGACTTTGACGAAATACTCCTCCGCTATCCATCCATAACTGTTTCCCTGAGTAAAATCTTGAGCGACCGCCTCCATCATACCAATTTGCTTCTTACTCATAGACTCCTGGCGGCGCCTCGCAGAGAAGAAGCCATACCAGCCCCTTCGTTTGCTCCGACCGTTAAGAGGCCTGCTGTTTCCTTCCCTGAAATCAAAGTTTCAATTCCATCCCCGGCTTACGGCCTTCAGAGGACAGTAGTAAGTGCCCTGGAAGGCCTCAGGAAAGCCCTTTCCGACTCCGTCGCCTGGTTCAAGGCTCAAAAAAGAGCGACTCAGCTCCGAATTGCGGCTATAATTTTGCTCCTGGCCTGGCTTTGCGGGATAAGCCTTCCTTCCACCGTCATCTCAGCTCTGGGAGCCAGAGACATAACCATACAAACAGTTCAGGAAATGGGCTTCTTAGTTACCCCAACTTTTACCCCAACCTCCACACCTACTTTTACTCCGACTCCAACTGTTACTCCCACTTTCACTCCAACCCCTGTACCTACCGCAACTCCAACAGCGACGTCCACACCCCAGCCTACACCAACTCCCACCCCAACTTTTACTCCTACACCGACTCCTACAAAAGTCAGAGCTGCTGGCGCTGGAACAACCTCTATTGTTTCTCCAATCCCGACACCCACTCCTATCCCAAGGGTCTGGGATGAGCGTCTTAATGCACTGGGGGTAAGGCTTGTGCCTGCCCCTGTTGCTCCTGGGCAGCCCTACTGGATGCTGGTAGAAGCTCGGTGGAACGATGAGATAGAAGCAGGAGGCAAACACAACATTTACATAAAGCTTTTAGACGAAAACGGCAATTTGGCTGTTGGGGAAAGAGTAATAATAGAATGGCCCACCGGGAGGGATGTAAAAGTCATCTTACCTGTTGAGGGCAAGGATTACCCCGTTGACTTCGGCATGTACGGAGTCCTGGGCTCTTACTCAGTATATGTTGAAGGTCTGCCGAGCGACAGGATTGAGGGGCTTGGCCTGGGGGACATCCAGAGGCCTAATTATACGATACACACCTGCTTCTATTTGACCTTTAAGAAGATCAGGAGGTAAAACTTTGAAGGTTTCGGGGGCCTTCCGCTGGGAGGCCCCTTTTTTTATTCCTCTTCTTCTTCCCATTCTTCCCCTACAAATTCCTCAGCCTCGTACATTTGCTCCAGTTCATCGTAGGCCTGCAGGATGCGATAGTATTCCCGTTCGGAGCAGGGGGTGTAAGGGGAGTAAAGGGCAAGTTCCCCACAGCGGGGGCAAAAGACCTCTTCTCCAAGTTCATCTTCCATGTCTTCTTCGCTCAGAGCATATTCAAAATCCAGCCCGCAATCCGGGCATTTGGCTTTAGTTTTATAAAACCTCATGCTTCCTATCCTCCTTAGCGATTTAAGAGCTAAAGGATTATATCACCGCTATTTCCAATGTGCAAGGAACTTGGCTTTACCCACATCCCAGAAGGCATCCAGGGCCTGGAGAAGAAGTTCCAATACGGCCAGGGTAGATAGAGCCCGTCCCGCTCACCCTTCAATCCCTGCTCGCTACCCAGAACAAGCAGCGAATGATGGAGATTCACCAACCGCCGGATGGCTTCCAGGCTGAGTTTGTCCATACGCTCCAAAGATGTGGGTAAAGTCAAGGCCAGGGAACTTTTGACTTCACCTATGCCCCAATGGGCCTTTACTCCTGACTTTCCAGCGCCAGCGACGGACACTGGATTAGCCATGGAGGTTTTCCGGGTTAGAGGATCAGGCCTCAGAACCGTTTGGCGTGTAGAAAACGCGCATGGGGCCCTGGCTTAGACTGTTTTCCAGGTGTTAAGTCGTCTCCCGAAACGTTTTTATCACATTGGCCCGGGTGATAAGGCTTCCCAGGCCTCTGGTTTCTCCGGGGGTTTAGCGGGCCCGCTTTTCTGCAATCCACCTGACAATGGCGGCAAAGGCCTCGGGGTCACGCCCTCTGCGGGTTGCCCCGAGGCCGTCCACATCGGGAAGGGAAAGGATTGCAGAGGCAAATTCAGGGGAAACGCTGCCTCCGTAAATTATCCGAACCCTTTCAGCTACCTCTCCAAAATCCTTCCTGAGCTTTCCCCTCAAAAAAGCGCACCCTTCCTCTATTCGCTCCAGGGAAGCTGGCTCTTCAACCCCTATCGCCCCTTCCGGTTCGTAAACGAAAACCATCCTCGCAATATCATCGGCCGAGCATTCCCGGGTTAAGGTTTCCAGCTGCTTTTGGAGGAACAACTCCAGTTTTCCGGAGAAATTAACGGGCTCTCCTACCAGCAGGATAGGACAGAGACCGGCTTCAATGGCGGCCCGGACTTTGCGGTTCACAAACTCATCATCTTCGCCGAAATGACGGCGGCGTTCCCAATGCCCTAGCATCACCCACCTGCATCCTGCATCCACCAGTAATTGCGCCGAGATTTCCCCGGTCCAGGCCAGGCCAGGGCCAGGGTGAAGGTTCTGGGCTCCGAGTTGTATCCCGCTTCCCTCCAGTTCCTGTCGGGCTACATAAAGGGCTGTGTAGGGTGGGCATATGACTATCTCCACTTTATCTGTGAGGCCTTCCACCAGCGGAAGGAATTTGCGAATAAAAGCCACGGTTTCTGATAGAGTCATGGCCATTTTCCAGTTAGCCAGGGCAAAAGGCTTCCTCATGATTCAAGGAGCTCCCGATAGGTTTCTTTCAGGGCTTTGATAATCTTCTCCCATCGGTATTTCTCGTTTACCAGCTTAAAGGCTTCTTCGCCGAGCCTCGCTCTCTCCCCTTCATCCCTGAGGAGCCGGCAGATAGCTTCAGCAAAGGATTGGGGGTCATTAGCCAGGAGAAGGTGGAGCTCATGTTTGAAGGGATAACCTTCAGCTCCAAGGGTGGTGGAAACCACCGCTTTTTTCATAGCCATCGCTTCAAGGATTTTCAACCGCGTCCCGCCCCCCATACGCATCGGGACTACGAAGACGGAGGCAAAAGCGAGGTAAGGGCGGATGTCTTCCACATAGCCTGTTATTACCACATCTTCCCGGCCCATGAGAGCTTTCAATCGGGGATGGGGGTTTCTGCCCACCACGTAGAAGCGAGCCTGAGGAAATTGTTCCTTAACCTTCGGCAGGATTTCGCGGGCAAACCAGAGGACTGCATCCACATTGGGGCGAAAATCCATCTTACCGGTGAAAACCAGGGTATAAGGGTTCCACTCGCCTGAGGGAGGGCCATGAGGGGTAAAGTTAGCGTAAAATTCCACGTCTACTCCATTGGAGACAACACGAACCTCAAGCCCCGGCACCAATTTCATGAGGGCATCTTTATCCGCCTCTGAAACAGCTATCACCCGGTCAAAGGTGCGACAGACTTTCGCTTCGTAGCGTGCCAGTTTGCCCCACTGAAGCAGGGAGTAGAAAGCCGCACCCCAGTAGCGGGGGTAACGGAGGTCAGTTTCAAAAGCTCTTTTCTGCAATAAATATTCTGCATTCTGATCCCCGAATACGAGGGCTGGTTTTCGGTTATTCCTCCGTCTCGCAAGCCAGAGCCCATATTGAGCAACTTCTATCCCTTCTACGTGGACGATGTCGTAGTGATACCTGGCTGTAAGCTCTTTAAGGCGCTCCAGAAGCTGGGAAGAAGCCTTGCGGTAGACTACATCGGGAAGGGGGGAGGAAAGAAGGCGGATGAAGCGTCTGAACAGAGAATGGACAGGGGCCGGCACAGCTTCCACTACTGAGCAAATTTTCTTTAAGGGCTCAGGGACTACAAGCTCAGAGCTTTCGTAAAAAGTCAGGAGATGAACCGTGTATTCATCGGTCAGGTGACGGAGGAGGTTATAGTTGCGGATGTTGGTGCCCTGATGTGGGGGGTACGGCATTACAGGCATTATGGCCAAAAGCTTCCTCATTTTTCCCTCAGCACCTTTCGGTAAACTTCCAGGGTTTGAGCTGCGGTTTTTTTCCAGGAGAAAATGGAAGCCCTCTTTAAGCCTTTCTCCCTGAGCTCCTGGGCGAACTCAGGTTCTTTGAGGATGCGCCTCATGGCTGCGGCCAGGGCCTCTTCATCTTCTGGATCCACCAGTACGGCTGCGCTTCCAGTAACTTCGGGTATGGAGGCGGCGTTGGAAGCCACCACGGGCAAGCCGCAGGCCATCGCTTCCAGAATGGGCAGGCCGAAGCCTTCGTAAATGGCAGGATGGGCTAAGAGGGAGGCTGCATTGTAAAGGTAGAGGAGCTTTTCGGCAGGAACAAAGCCCAGGAAAAGGACTTCTCTGCGAAGATTAAGCCTGTCCACCATTTCGAAAACGTTTTCCGACAGCCATCCTTTTCCCCCTACCAGGACAAGTTTTACCTCTTCCCGGCACCGTTCTCTCAGGATCCTGAAGGCTTTGAGGAGTGTTGGCACATTTTTACGGGGCTCTATCGTGCTGACGAAAAGGATGAAGCGTTCGTTAAGGCCGAAAAACTCCCGAACTTTAAAAAACGCCTCCCGCGAGTTAATAGGGCGATAAATCTCTTCGGCTGCCTCGTAAATTACCGTTATCTTGGCTTCCGGAACTCCCAGGCGCTCTACCAGGTCTTTTTTGGTCCAGTGAGATACGGCTATGATGTGATCGGCTCTTTCTACGGCCTCTTCAATTTGCCCATAATAGCGTATGCTTTCTTTGGTTAATATCTGGGGGTAAATCAGAAAGGCCAGGTCGTGAACGGTTATAACCGAAAGGCCAGGGAAACGAAAGGGCGGGATGAAGTCGGGACTATGAAGGAGAGTGAGCCTGTGGGGCCAGAGCTCAAGGGGAAGGGTAACCTGCTCCAGAAGGTGGTGAGATGGGGTCCACAGGTAAGCCGTTTTAAAGGGGGGAGAGGCCAGTAAAGTTCTATCTTTGCGGCTCTGGAAGATGAAGAATTCCTCCGGAGGGTTAAGTTCTCTCAAGGCCTTTACCAGGTTGATAACGTAGCGTCCTATCCCTGCCTTGCTGTAATAAGCCATCCTGGCATCAATTCCTATCCTCATAGCCTAATTATCCTTTCCAGGGCCAGAAGTTTTTTCTTCAGCTCAATTCCTCCGCTAAATCCTGTGAGGTTTCCGGAAGCTCCGATCACCCTGTGGCAGGGGATGATGATGGGAAGCGGATTGCGGGCCAGGGCCTGTCCCACTGCCCTGGCGGCGCCTGGTTTCCCCACCCTGGCCGCCACTTCTCCGTAGGTTCTGGTTTGGCCCCATGGTATGCTTCTTACTTCTTCCCAGACCTTTTTCTGAAAAGCTGTGCCGGTGCGCAGATCAAGGGGGAAATTGAAGTTAACCCTTTCGCCTTTGAAATAACGGGTAAGGCATCCTTTAAGCTCCTGGAGGGCGTCTTCAACCGGGGAAGCCTCAGGCCATAGGGCGAGGATCTCTCCAATGGCTTTTTCCTTAGAGGGGCAGGGCAGAGTTATGCTTACAAGGCCCAGGTCCGAAAAGGCCGTGGCCATCCAGCCCCAGGCGGTTTCAAGCCAGGTAAAGCGGATTATTTCTCCCATGAAAATTTCCTCCGATAAGGAGGCCCATTCCTGGAAGCTTCAGTCAAAGGGGAGCGATCCCCAACGAAACTTTCAAACCAGGCCATGTTACCCTGTCTGGCAGCCAGGAGCCAGGAACAAAAGACAAAGGGAAAAGAGAAAATTTGCTTCACGGTTTCAATCCTCCAAAAAATTGAGGGACGGAAACCCGTGTTTTCCCCGCCCCTCGTCGTTGAGATTTTAATCCAATGATACCCATTTTCATGAGCTTTGTCAAAGCTTGGTGGAAGGTGCACTCTTCGGCAGCTTCTGGTAGACTGTTCTGCCCCCTTTAGGGGGTGGTGGAGGTTCCATCAAGGGCTTCTTTCAAGGTTGACAGTCCGCCAGTGCCCGGTTATACTTACCCTCGCAGGAGGGAGAGGTGGAAAAAGAGGCTATTCTGCAGGAAAAAGTGGGGGATAAAGTTCAGTGTTTAACTTGCGAGAGGCGCTGTCTTCTCCAGGAGGGCCAGAAGGGATGGTGTGGGACAAGGGAAAACCGCAACGGCGCCATATATACTCTCACCTACGGGCTGGTTTCTTCTCTCTCCGCTAATCCCATTGAGAAAAAGCCTCTTTACCATTTCTATCCCGGAAGTGTGGCCTTGACGGCTGGCAGTTTCAGTTGCAATTTTGCCTGTCCCTGGTGCCAGAACTGGGAGATTTCCAAATCGCCGCCGGATCCGCTGCGGGCCCGTTTCTTCTCACCCGAAAGTTTCGTTCGGGAAACTATCCGGTGGCGCTGCCAGGGGACTTCCATAAGCTTCAATGAACCCACCCTTTCGCTAGAGTGGTCGCTGGAGGTGTTCAGGCTGGCCAGGGAAAAAGGCCTCTACAACACCTTTGTCACCAACGGCTATATGACCGAGGAAGCCCTCAGGCTCCTGAAGGAGGCAGGCCTTGATGCTATGAATGTGGATATAAAGGGTAGTAAAGAAGCTGTTGAAAAGTTCTGCGGGGCTGATGTGGAGAAAGTCTGGAGGAATTGCCTTTTAGCCAAGGCTTGGGGAATTCACCTTGAAATCACGACCTTGGTCATTCCTACGGTTAATGACGATGAAGATACTCTCAGGACTATAGCTTCCAGGATCTACCGGGAGTTGGGGCCGGAGACGCCCTGGCACGTTACCGCTTACTATCCCGCCTACCGTTTCCGTATTCCCCCAACTCCCGTAAGGACTCTGGAAAGAGCGCGTCAGATTGGCCTGGAAGAGGGACTTTTGTTCGTTTACATCGGAAATATTCCAGGCCACCCAGGGGAAAACACCTGGTGCCCCGAATGTGGCTCTCTCCTTATTGGGAGGTTCGGCCTTTCGGTTACTTCCTTAAGGCTTAAGGATGGCCGGTGCCCCAGATGCGGGCGAGAAATCCCTATCATCAGTGGACCGCCGGGTGGGTGAGCTGAGGATGAGTTCTCAAAGGCTTTTAATCTTGGGCACAGGGGCCTCCCTTTCTTCCAGGGAGAGAGATAATACTTCCTTAGCCTTTGACACTCCATCCGGGATACTCCTTATTGATTGCGCCTCCAATCCCTATCGCCAGCTCCTTATGGCGGGGCTTGACCCCAACCGCCTCTTTGCCATTTTCCTGACCCATCAGCATCCCGACCATGTTTACGGTTTTCCTTCCCTGGTGCATCATTTCATAATGGCCCGCCGGAGTTCCACCCTGGCCGTTTACGCCAATTTCCCAACCCTCAGGACGGCCGCTGCCCTTCTCAATGCCTTTGGCCTCAGGGCGGATTTCCTGCGCTTCTTCAAAGTCTCTGAAGAGAAAAACTACACCCTCTTTGAGGCCGAAGATTTTACCCTTGTGACCACCCCGGTGCGCCACGTAGTTCCTACTCTCGCCCTGCGGGTCAATTCCAGGCTGAGCTCTTCTTCTTTCGTTTACTCAGCGGATACGGGGCCTTGCCCGGAACTTGTGGCTCTGGCCAAAGAAGCTGATATCCTGATACATGAGTGCTCGGTCTCAAGGCCCTCCCAGGGTCACACAACCCCGGCTCAAGCAGCTCAACTGGCTGAAGAATGCGGGGTTAAAAAGCTTATACTCATCCATTTCTGGCCCACTATGGAAATGGAAAAGGTCTATGAGGAGGCTTCTCAGCACTTCAAGGGCGAGATTATCCTGGCCAGGGATTTCCTGGAGGTGGAGTTATGAACTTTTACCCGGTGGACCTTCATGTCCATACCTCCTTTTCTGATGGTGATCTTAGGCCCGAAGAGGTGGTTCGGGAAGCGAAGGCTTCGGGGATAGTTGTCCTGGGCATAACGGACCACGATAATCTTGGGGGTATAGAGGAAGCGCTGGAAGAAGGTAAAGCGCTTGGGGTTGAAGTGGTACCGGGGATAGAAATAACTGTGGGGGAAGTAGAGGGAGGGGAGCGGGTTCACATCCTCGGTTATTTCATTAACCATCGCGATGAGGGGTTGAAATCGCTCCTCCAGGAAGCCATTAAAGCTCGAGTGGAGCAAAAGATGCGCCAGATAAAGTTGCTTCAAGAGTTGGGTTTCAATATAGATGTGGAAGAAGTTTTAGCACGGGCCAGGGGGGTCCCGGGCAGGCTCCATATAGCCCAAGTCCTTCTGGAGAGAAACCCCGACCGTTTCCAGAATATCCAGCAAATTTTTGATGAATACCTCTCCCGAAAGGGGAAGGCTTATGTGCGCCGGGAATATTACGCTTCCATAAGCGAGGCAGCGGAAGCCATCCACAAAGCGGGAGGAGTGGCGGTCCTGGCTCATCCCGGAATTTACAGGCATCCCGATGGGGCTGAAGAGTGGCTCCTGACCCTGAAGGAGCGAGGGGTAATGGGTCTTGAGGTTTCGTATACTTACGACAAAAGGCGCCCATATCTGGGTGCACCGCCCGAGATCACGGAAAAGCTTATCTTGGGTTATTCCTCTTTAGCCAGCAGGCTCGGTTTTCTGAAAACTGGCGGATCCGACTTTCACGGCAACAGTAAGGGGACATTGCTTGGAGAAAAAGGCTTAACCTTTGAAGAATTTGAGGAGCTCAGGAGAGCCTTCAGGAGGTAAACCATGAGAAAGATTGAGCTCGATGGAGAGCATCTGAAAGTGGAAGAAGTGGTGGAAGTGGCGTGCAAAGGAGCGGAAGAGTGCTCTGTGACCTTTTCCTCCAAAGCTGTGGAGAGGATGCGGCGCAGCCGGGAAGTCGTGGAAGAACTGGTGAGAAAAGGGGAACTGGTTTATGGGATAACCACGGGCTTCGGGTACTTTAAGGATAGGGTCATTGAGCTTTCTAAGGTGAGAGAACTGCAGCGAAACCTTGTCTTGAGCCACTCAGCTGGGGTTGGAGATTTCCTTTCGGTTCCTGAGACAAGAGCCATGATGCTTATAAGGGCTAACTCCTTCGCTAAAGGGCACTCAGGGGTGAGGGTTGAAGTGGCAGAGATGCTCCTCAAAATGCTGAACGCCGGAGTTCATCCCCTGGTGCCGAGGAAAGGCTCTGTAGGAGCAAGTGGGGACCTGGCTCCTTTGGCGCACATGGCTCTGGTAATGATAGGGATGGGCGAGGCCCTTTACAGAGGGGAAAGGCTTCCTGGAGCCGAGGCCCTGAGACGTGCGGGGCTTTCCCCCATCTCCCTCGAGGCGAAGGAAGGGCTTGCTCTTACTAACGGCACTTCCTTCATAGCAGCCCTCTCTTCCCTCGCTGTCCACCGGGCCTGGAACCTGGTCCTGGCAGCCGATGTGGCGGGGGCAATGTCACTGGAGGCTCTGTGGGGCACTCTTAAAGCTTTCAGTCCTCTCATCCACCGGGTTCGCCCTTATCCTTCTCAGATGGAGTGCGCAACCTTTATCTCGGCCCTTCTGGAAGGAAGCGGCTTCTTGCGTCCTCCCGGTTCCCCTTATGTCCATGACCCCTATTCCCTACGCTGCATCCCACAGGTCCACGGAGCCGTAAGAGGGGTTGTAAGCTACGTGAAAGACCTCGTGGAGGTGGAAATCAATTCCGCTACCGATAACCCTCTCATTTTTCCGGACGAAGAAATCCTATGCCTCTCGGGGGGGAATTTCCACGGTGAACCCCTGGCTCTGGCTATGGATTATCTGGCCCTCGCTCTGGCTGACCTAGGGAACATTTCGGAGCGGAGGATTGCAAGGCTCTTGGATGAGAAAGCCAGCGGTGGCCTTCTTCCGCCTTTCCTCACCGAAGAAGGTGGGCTCCATTCTGGCTTTATGCTCCTTCAATACACCGCCGCAGCTCTGGCCTCCGAAAACAAAGTTTTGTGTCACCCTGCTTCCGCGGATACCATACCCACATCCGCCAACGTGGAGGACCATGTGAGCATGGGGGCTCTGGCTTCCGATAAAGCCCTTAAAGTTGTGGAAAATGTGGAGACCATAGTGGCCATTGAACTCATGGCCGCCGCTCAGGCTATTGATTTCAGGCGGAAGAGCCTCGGGCCTGAAGCCAGGATGGGCCGTGGAACGGCTGTGGCCTATGAGGTAATCCGCCAAGAGGTGCCTTTCATCGCCAGGGATGAACCCCTTTACCCCCATATCCTTAAAGTGCACAGGCTGGTGAGGGAAGGCATTCTGGTGAAAGAGGTGCTCGGGGCAATGGGAATTCAACCTTCAGGAAACGCATGAAAGGCAGAGGGCTTGTTCTTGTCATAATCCTCCTGGGGTTCGGACTGCGCCTCTGGGGCCTTTCATCCCAGCCTATCTGGTGGGATGAGGCCCGCAACATAGTGGTAGCTTCCAGACCTCTGAGAGAGATCCCCACCTCAGGGGAGCTGGATATACATCCTCCCCTTTATTTCTTCCTTCTCCATTTCTGGATGAGCATTGGAGGTTGGCAATCCCCGTACAGTGCCATAACCCTGGATGAAAGCGGCATCCCTCACGACCAGGCTTTTGCCTTTTTCCTGCGCTTTCTATCTGTCATCTTCGGTACCCTCAGCTTACCCCTTTGCTTCACTTTGGGTAAAGAGCTTGGGGGGCAGACCTTAGCACTGGTGGCCACAATCGCTTTATCCTTAGCTCCCTTCTGGCTTCTGGAAGCTCAGCAGATAAGGATGTATACCGTCATGCTGGTTTTCCTTTTGGCTTCCGGAGCCATGCTTTGGAAAGGGGTGCGGGAAGAAAAGGCCTGGCCGTTTGCAGCCTTCGGAATTTCCGCCGCCTTGAGCCTTCTGACTCATTATTCGGCTTTCTGGGTTCTTGTGGGATGGGGGATTTTCCTGGCTCCGTGGGCCTTGAGGAGAGGGCTCAGAGGCCTTTCCCTGGCAGGCCTTGCCCTGGTTGCAACTATAGTGATCTTCTCACCTCAGCTTCCCAGAGCTCTGAGCCAGACCCTGGGCTATGCTAACCCTAACTTGACTGTTCCGGCTTTCTCTTCCTTTTTGAGGGAGCTTCTTGGAGCTCTGGGAGCTCACCCAGAAATCGCTGGAACCCTGGCCGCAGCAGGGGCTTTTGGCCTTCTGCTTTCCGGCTTGCGGAGGGAAGCCCTATTCCTTCTGAGCTGGCTTATGGTATCAACCGTCCTCTATTACACTTCTTTTTTCCAGAAAGGCGGAGCCTTTGAGCCCCGCTACATAGCTGGAATTTCCCCAGCCCTTTACCTTCTAATAGGAGCTATTTCCCGGTATCACCAGAAAGCCGGCTGGGCTCTCGGGCTTACAATAGCGGGCCTTTTCCTCAGGGGCTTCTTGAAAGAAACTCGTGCTCCCTCTTTCATCCGTGAAGATTCACGAGCCCTTGCCTCTTACCTCTATTCCTGCACTTCCCCCGCTGATGTTATAATCACCGATGCTCCCTTTCCCCTGAACCTTTACTGGCCAGGCTTTAGCCCAGACCAGAAGGGGTTTGCGCGCGCCCATTACCTCTTTGCCGACCTCTATACGCTGCCCGAGACTCTCTCAAAGATAACGGAAGGGAAAAAGCATGCAGTTTTGATCCACTGGTTCAAATCCGATGCTGACCCCCGAGGATTGGTGAAGTTGCTTCTGGACAAACACGGAGAGCTTCTGGAAGAAGTTTCCTTCACCGGCTATCAGGTCTGGCGATACCGCCTTCCGGAAGGTAAAATCCCCTTTACCCTTACTCCTTCACCGGAAGAAGTAGAGGTCAAATTCGGCGATGGCCTTACCCTTGAGCGGGCCGATTGGGGTGGCAGGGAGCCGAATCCTGTTTCCCTCTCGCCAGACCTGGTATCTGCGGCGCCGGGCCACAAAATCTGGGTGGCCCTTTACTGGCACCTTTCTCACCCCACCCGTGAGCCCCTTAAGGTGGCAGGTTACCTCCGAGATGAGAGGGGCTTGACCCTAAGCCAGGATGACCGCTGGCTCCTCAACGACCGCCACCTCCGAACTCCTTTCTGGGGAAGTGGGAACCAAAGCTGGGTTTTCCTCTCCATTCCCGTCCCCCCTGGAACGCTACCAGGCCGATATTGGCTTTACATCGCCGTTTATGAGGAGAACTCCGGCCAGAGGCTTCCCATCCTGGATCAGGCTGGCAATCCGGCAGGGACGGAACTTAAGCTGGGGGAAGTGGAGATTTTGAAACCCCTAAGACCCTTTCTGCCTTCCGAGCTCAAAATCCCCTTCCCCCTGCGGGCTGAGTGGGGAAACATTGCTTTCCTTGGGCATGGGGGAATCCCTTCGGAGCTTGCTCCTGGCCAGCCTCTTCTCTTCAAGTCCTTCTGGGAAGCTCTGGTGTCAGTAGGTTCAGGTTCTGTTGAATTCACCTTGCTGGATGAAAGGGGTAATCCCGCAGTCCGTTGGGAAAAGGCTCTGAGGGGCGCAGCCGGGAGCGAGGGGGCCTGGTGGGAATGGATTGAGCTTCAGATCCCCCCCGATATTTCTCCCGGAAGGTACAGGTTAGCTCTAGGCGAAAAAGTTTTCCTCGGTGAAATCACCATAAAGGGGAGGCCGCACCTCTTTTCCCCTCCTTCTATCTTAAACCCTTTAGAAATCGCCTTTGGTCAGGGCATTGTGCTTAGAGGTTACGAAATTCACTGGCACAGCGGCAGCGTGAAGGTAACCCTGCTCTGGCAGTGTCGGGAGCGAATTGCAGAATCTTACACTGTTTTCACCCACATCCTGGATGCAGAGGGCCGCTACCTGGCCGGCCATGATTCCCCACCTGATGGAGGAAAGGCTCCAACGAATTCCTGGCTTCCGGGTGAGTTTATACTGGATGTGCACGAGATTCCTCTGCCTTCCGGATTTAAGGACGGCCGCTATTTCCTTGAAGTTGGGCTTTATGACTCCTCAGAGGAAGGGCTCCCCAGGCTCCATACACTGGACGGCAAGGATTCGGTTCTTTTACCCCTGAACCCCTGAGCGTTAGCTATGTCCACCAGGGCCAGGATTCCGCCGCAGACCAGGGAGTGCCCGCCCAGAAGCACCGGGATCGGCACTTCTCTGGCTGCGAGGGTGAAGGCCTTCAGCCTTGGCTCCTGAATTTTTTCCGCCAGCAAGAGGTCTGAGGCGAACCTTTCCTCATCGGACGGCCATATACCCCAGTGGGCCATAAGGACCCTTGTATCAAGGATGGCGGCCTGAGCCATTTCCGTCAGCTTCTGGAAAAACCCTTTAGGCCCGATGGCTTCTACCAGGTAGCCCAGGAAGGAGCGCACTTCCCCGCGGCTCAGCCTTCCGCTGGAGCGCATCCCTCGTTCTTCGCTCAGAACCCTTGTCCGGCAGAGGGTTCCTTTCTCCAGCCTTTCCCAGGCGTAGCTCGGGACCCGCCCTGCTGCTAAGATAAAAGCGTTCTCGTCCTTCAGGACCTCCACAACTCGATGTATAACCTCAACGCTGAAGGGCAGCTCTTTCAAAAAGGAGGCGAGTTTACCTTCAAGGCCGGGGTAAGCTTTGAGGATGATAAGGTCTGATGGTGTATCAATATCAAAAGCCGTAGCTGTGGAAGGAGGTGGTATCAGGGGTTTCAGGCCAGCCTCATCCCAGAGCCTCCAGGCCAGGTCGTTGTCAGAAGAGGGTGGGGAGATTCTCTCCAGAGCTTCGGCGGGGGAAAAACCTACCCAATCGCTGGAAAAGAGGTTGTTGGCTACTACAACGCTTTCCCCCATCAGGGCAGAACCTATCTCCGATAGGAACACTGGGGGGAGCAGGGGTATGGAGCCAGCCCCGGTGTAAAAGACTCTCCTGAGCCTGTATCGTGACACGATTCCGAAGAGCCTTTTTCCGAAGTGAAAATCCTCCTGGTCCAGGTCTACTGTAACCTTCATTTCCTGGAATACTTCTGCTGCCTCTGGCCAGTTTGTGGCTACGATAATGGGGTCAAAGCAATTCGCCTTTATAGCTTTCTCCACTGCATCCACTGCTGCGGCCAGGCGGGCTCTCGAGAGGATCTGGCTTATATTCCCCTGGCCCTTTTTAGCCACCATGATGACGAAGCCTATTGCCACCTTTTTCCCCCTTTAAAGTTAAAAGCCAGAAGAGAACAGAAGTAATGGCCCACAGGAGGAGCAGGGCCAGAAGCTTATAGAGCCGGGATGGGAGCACGAAGACCAGGATGCCGAAGAAAAGGCTTACGCCGTAGTAGGCCAGCACGATTTGCCTCTGGGAAAAACCGAGGTCATAGAGGCGGTGGTGGAGGTGGCGCCTGTCGGCCTGGAATATGGAACTTCTGGAGCGTAGCCGCTGAAATATTATCCAGGCTACGTCCATTATGGGCACACCCATAACCAGGAGGATTGTGGCCACTTTAGCCCCAGCCACGATGGATAGGGTCCCCAGGGCATAGCCCAGGAAGAAGGCACCGCAGCTGCCCATGAAAACGCGGGCGGGGTGGAAATTGTAGGGCAGAAATCCAAGGGTTGAACCCAGGAGGGCTAAGGGCAGGGGAACCACACTCAATTGCCCTTCCCTCCACATATGTAGGGCCAGGACGGCCGAAGTTATAGCTCCCACTCCGGTGGCAAGCCCATCAAGCCCGTCCAGGAAATTAACGGTGTTGATCATCCCGGAAATCCAGAAGATAGTGAAAGCTATTACCAGGGGGAAGGGGAAAATTACCAGCTGGTTGGTAAAGGGGTTCATAACCCTTTCAATAAAGACCAGAAAAGCGATGGCGATGAGGGAAACCGCGAGCTGGCTCAGAAGCTGGAAAGGCGGCTTAAGGTTAAACTTATCGTCCAGTAGCCCTATCAGGAAAATAAAGAGCGAACCCAGCATAACCCCGGTAAGCCTGGTAAGCTCTTTTGGATCATTTCGGGGTGGAAGCATGGAAGCGGGTAAAATGAGGGTCAGGGTTACGGCCAGAGCGAAGGAAAGGAAAAGAGCTATGCCTCCAAGGCGCGACTTGATTCCTGAGTGGGCTTTCCTTCCACCTGGAACATCCACCGCCCCCACTTTGAACCCAAGCGGTATGGTGAGGGGGGTCAGGAGGAAGGAGATAAGGAATGCGGTCCCGAAAACTATAGGGAAAGAAATCACCTTTTCAACCTCCTCATCATCTCACTTAAAAGCCAGTGCAGGGCCAAGCAGTAAAAAAAGTTGCGGGAAAAGAGGAAAACCACTCCCGTCGCCACTGCCAGGCTGCCGAGATAGAAAAGGGTGGAGGGCTTCAATTTCTCCCGGAAAGACAGGAATCCCTCCCCCAAGGCGAGAACCCAGCCAATTAGTGTTCCTGCAGGGAGGCCTAGGAGGGTTATGGCGAAGGCCCGGTAAAAGGCCCAGTGGAGCTGAAGGTAAAAAGCCTGTTTAAAAGTGACCAAAGCCAGGCCCGGGTCAGCCCCTTCCGGATCAATCCGGCCGCGAATGAGCCCTATAACCAGCAGGAGCGAGGCGAAGAAAATAGCTGCCTGGATTGAAGGCCCTATTCCCCCAAGCCAGTCAAGGTGGGTAAAGCCCATAAAGCGAGGCAGAATCGCTCCCCTGATAAGAGCGATGGCTGGTATACCCATGAAATATAGCCCGAAAGCTATCTCTTGGAGGACTTCGGCCCATAGTGCTTCTGGCTTCTTAGCTGCCCAGAGAGGCGCAAGGTAATTGGACCATAACCCATAAAGGGCCAGAGAGAGAGCCACCCACAGCCCGGCTTCCAGACGGTAATCCATTGTTTCCCTCCCTCATCCCTACAGGCCCGGGTTAAAAGTGAGAGAAACCACACCTAAATTATAGGTGTGAAAATCTATTTTGCCAAAGGTTCTCCCGGGCAGAACTTTTGGTGAACCCGTAAAGGTGGTAAAATATATGGGGCAGCTCAAATGGACCACTCACATAAGCGCAATGAGTTAGCGATTCTGATACTGCTTTTTATAAGCCTGCGGTTTTTCGCCCTGATGCTCCTCCGGCCCGGGGGCTTCATCACTGACTTTTCCGATTTCCACGTCAGTTTTTTGCCTTTCGCCCAGTGGAGCCGCTATGGACTTTACCCTTACCAGGACTTTTGGATGGAATATCCTCCGCTTCTACCGTGGATGGTGGTGGCGGTGTATAAAGCAAGCCTGCTGCTGCCCCCTTGGGACGACCCCCGCCTCTGGTTTAACACTTTAATAGGCCTGTCGGTTCTTTTGTTTGACACGGGCAACCTGGTCCTCATTTACCTTATGGGCTACAAGCTGTGGGGATGGGAAAAAGGTCGCTTGACGGGGTGGATCTATTTGGGCCTTTTTGCCACTTTTTACACAGCGTTGGGCTGGCTTGATAATATCCCCCTGTTTTTCGTACTTTTGAGCCTTTACCTCTGGATTGGACCATCCCCGAAACTGGGGCTTATAAGAGCTCTGCTTTCAGGGGCGAGCCTGGGGATGGGGTTCATGTTCAAAGTTGTCCCTGCTCTACTCTTGCCGCTGGGGTTCAGAGCCCTGAAGAAAAGGGAATTTGTCCTCTGTCTGGCAGGTTTCTCTATCGTTGCAGGCGTGCTCGCTGTGCCTTTTGTGGTCCTCAATCCGGATATGTTTATCACTTCCTTCCGGGCAATGATGGGTAGAAGCCCATGGGAGACGGTGTGGGCTATCATGAATGGCTATTATTCCTACGGGGTCATAGCTGGAGACCGTTTCTCAACTCCTGAATCTTTCGCTGTATACCCATCGCGTATTCCCGGTTTACTCCCTCTCCTGCTGTGGGGATTGATATATTTCTGGCTAATTTTGCGCCTCCGCCATCAGGGCGAACCCTCTCGTCTTGTCACCTCTGCTTCTTTAGTCTTCTTCTCCTACGAAGCCCTTACCACAGGTTATAGCCCTCAACACATTGTCTACTTCCTGCCTTTCCTCATCCTTCTGATGCCCAACCCCATAGGGGTGGCAGGAGCCATCAGTTTTACGTTGATCAACCTTTTTGAGGCAGTCGGTTACTTCATAATATTTCCCGAAGAGCGCTGGCTCCTGCTGATGGCAGTGCTTCTGCGCACGCTGGGGTTACTTATCTTGGCAGGCATTTGTTTCCTGAAGATCACGGAGCGCCATCTAAAATTCGGACAATGGGCGCTAAAGGCGTGGATTTCCCTTGTAGTTCTTTGCTTGGCGGTGGCAATTGTCCCTCTGGGCAAAGAATACTTTCAAAACCGCCTGGCGAAAACACCGTGCGCCGGCCTTCAGGATAAACTTCAGAGCTACGAAGCAGGAATCAACGTTGTTTTCCTCAGGGGTTCCCTCTACGACTCCCTCTACCCTTACCTCGGACGCAAATTGCGGGCCGTTCTGCTCCCTGAATCGGCCCTGGCCTCAAGTTCTCTGGAGGAAGAAAGGCTGGCTTTCTTTGAGCGGGTAGGCATAAGGGAGAAGTTTTTGGTCATCGTTAACCAGTCGGACCCTTTTGAGGTGGAAGCTCTCAACTGGTTGGAGAAAACCTTCGGGAATGGACTCAGGGTTTCAGAAGCGGGAAGCTGTGTGCTTATGGAATTTGACCGGGAATAGGGCTGGCGCGGTTTTTCTTTTCCTCCTGGCTTTATACATCCTAACCACCGGGCAGACCATCCTCTCAGCCAATGGCTGGGCGATGTTCGCTACCGCTGAAAACCTGGTCCGGCGGGGGTCTATTGACATGGATCAGCTGCTGTGGATGGGCCTCCAGCAGGGTACGCCGGGCCGGGATGGCCACCTTTATTCCCGCAAGCCCCCCGCCCTTTCCCTGCTCTCAATCCCACTGGTATGGCTTGGCCTGGAGCTTCCTGGGCTCAGCCCTGTAAGAACTGTCCTCCTTTTCAATGCTTTTGTTATTTCCATTTCCTGCGGGCTCCTTTACACCCTTTGCCGAAAACTCGGCTATGGGGATTTTGAGGCTCTGGCCGTTTCCCTTGCGGCGGGAATGGCCACCCCTCTCTGGCCATATGCTAAAACTTTTTTCTCGGAACCTCTCGCCAGTCTCGGATTGCTGGGAGCCGTGCTTTCCCTATTTTGCCTGAGAGATTCCAGACGGTTTACCCATTCTTTACTGGCAGGCGTTTCCCTTGGAGTAGTTTTGCTATCAAAATACAGTTTCGCCTTCTTCTTCCCCCTTTTTGCTTGGTTGAAATTGCGGTTTGAATCGGAGACCAGCCCCGCCAGGCGCCTTGTGAGCTGGGCGATTTTCCTGGCCCCCCAGGCCTTAGCTCTGATCTTTTTAGCTATCTGGAACTGGCTTCGGTATGAAGACTTTTTCGATACCGGTTACCTTCCCCAGGAGAGCTTTTCCGCTGTGTGGTGGCAAGGCATACTGGGGCTTACCCTCAGCCCCGGAAAAGGGCTTGTATGGTATGCTCCTTTGCTTCTCCTTTTGCCCCTTGTGGTATTGCAATTTCACCGCCGCCACCGCGAAATCTCCTTCCTGATCGCCACCCTTTCAGTGGGCAGCATTTTGCTCTTTGGGAAATGGTTCATGTGGCACAGTGGCGACTGCTGGGGCCCAAGGTTTCTAATCCCCCTGCTGCCCTTGCTGATGCTTCCCCTCGCTGAAGCCTTCCGAAACCTTCGCCTGCGTCCCATAGCTTTTGTTCTGAGCTTTGGGGGCATTGTAATCCAGTTGCCAGGAATATTTGTCCCATTTGGTCTTTACCGGGAACTTACGGAAGCAAAGGGAATACCCCTCTACGCCCCTGAAACTTTCTTTAATCCCATCCTGTCCCCGTTGATTCTGAGCTGGTCCTTCTTGAAGCCGGAGAACTTCAATTTTATCTGGAAAACAGGGGGAGAGGTTGACTTTCTTTCCCTTGCTCTTCTGTTATTAGTCTGGGGCTTGACTTGGTGGCTTTTCCTCAGGAACACCACCGTAAAGGGGCAGGCAGCTATTTTGCTCGCCATTCTTCTGGCTGCATGCCTGGTTATAGCCCGGGCTGGCAACAAAGATGTCCCCGAGCCTTTGAGGGAAATGCTCAGCTGGTTAGCCCGCCAGGAAAAAGAGGGGCAAGCCATTATTAACCCTCAGCCCCTATGGAGTCCCCATGTTAGTGGCGCTTACCGCGGGCGCCTGCCCGTGTATGGCCTTGAGGACGGACATATTGACCCACCGCCGGAAACGGCGAACTGGCTCGGTAAACTTATGGATTGGTATGAAGGGTTGTGGCTGCTTCCTGCCCCATCCCCGCCGGAAATGAGCGGCATAGAGCGCGTGCTCATGGCTTTCGGTTACAGGGTCAGGGAGGAAAACTTCTCGGGCTTACGGCTGGCTCTTTATCTTTTCCCCAAAGCCGGTATGCACGAGGTGGAAACTAATTTGACTTTTGATGGAGTTCTCCTCGAGGGATACGCCTTCTCGCCCTTCCCTCCGGCAGAAGGTTTCTTGCTCGTTGAGTTAAGGTGGCGCGCCCTCTCCAGACCCGCCCATGACTACCTGGTAATTCTCTCCCTGGTGGATGATAAAAATCAGAAGTGGCTGAGCAAAGCAGGGGTTCCTGCCCTCTGGACACGCCCCACTTCTTCCTGGCAGCCAGGGGAGCGCATCATTGACCGCCACGGCTTCGTCATCCCGGAGGGGCTCCCTTCAGCCTGCTATACTTTGACGCTCCAGCTTTATGAGCCTATAGAAGGCCGTAATCTGCCGTTAATGGAGGGGGACGAAATCCTATCCCTCGGCGAAGTTTGCCTGAAGCCGCTTCAGTGATCTACATTGTGACCCTGCAGATGAGCTCTGGCCAATTTCAGGGAAGCGCTGAAGATGCTGGTTCTCAACAGGCCAGGGTCGCCGCAGCATGAAGCAGCACGCAGCAGAAATTCTGGCCAGCATTATGTTTTATCCTGTCCTGGGTGCGCCACTGGTTGAACCAGCGGATATACGGGCATTAACCGGTCCTCATCCAGCGGCGAACCCTGTTTTCCACCAGGGACGATACCTTTCCTTCCGCCTCCAGTATATCCAGATGCCCGATTACTTCCGAGATGGCCAGGAAACGGTTGATGGGGTCCAGATGCGGAAAAAGTTCAAGGGAAATTTCGTAGGGGGTGCGTGGCCCTTTCTGAAGAACTTTGAGGATTTCCTGTCCCCGCTGGTGGTGAAATCTCAGGCGCTGGTCAATTAAACCAGGAACGTCTTCCACAGGCGGGCCATGGCCTGGAAGGGCCAGCGCTACTGGCAGGGCTGCAATCCGATGTAGCTGGCGGATGTAATCTGCCAGGCGGGAGGGTCGCTTTTCTCCTTCTCGTTCCGGTGGCTCCACAACAGGATTAGAGGATATGTCTCGCAGGAGATGGTCGCTGGAGATAAGGAGCCGCCGTTGGGGCTGGTAGAGACATATGAGCCCCCCGGCGTGGCCTGGCGTGTGCAGGACGACCCACTCTTCATCGCCAAGCCTGACGGTATCCCCATCGTCCAGTGCACCGGTCGGGCGGACCGGAGAAGCAAAGACGGTTATTTGCCTCCGGGCTCGGTCCACCTGCTGAGCTTCCTCCAGGGGCATTCCGGCTTCCCGCACAAGGGCGCTGTGGAAAGCCAGCCAGCGCTCCCGTTCCACTTCATGATCGGCCATCAAAGCAAAGTTAAAACGGTGGGTCAGGACTTCCGGACCAAACTCTTCCGCCAGGGTTCCGGCTAACCCATAGTGATCACTGTGGGCGTGAGTGAGGATCAGACGACCCAGATCGGCAAGGCGGAAGCCCTTTACCGCCAGAGCCCTTTCCAGAGCTTCCCGGGCAGGTCCATACCGGGGCCCGACGTCTATCAACGTCAGGGGATTGCCCTCAGCCAGATACAGGTTTACCGGTCCCACCGGAAAAGGGGTAGGGACCTGAAGGGTGTGAAGGTATGGTGGGAGGGAAGATTGCCAGGAGGTATCTTTCATCTCTGTTGACGAGAGGCGTAGTATTCGCCGTATTTTTTGTCGGTTTTGGCGATATGGGTATAGAGCCAGGAAATGACGAAGGCCACCAGTTCTCGGGCGGCCTTCTGGTCTCCCTGGTCGTATCGCTTCCGGGCTGATAGCACCTCTTCCTTAAGATGCTGATGGGTCTTCCGGTGATCCTCCAGGTCGGGGTAGCCAATCTCCGCCATGAATTGCTCTTCTGCGTTAAAGTGGAAGGAGGTATATTCTTCCACACCCTGGAAGAGCTTCCGGATGCCCTCTTCCCGTTCTCCGCGCTCTACGGCATCGTAGAATTCGTTAAGAATTTCTATCCATCGCTTGTGCTGCTCATCCATCTGGGGGACCCCAACGCTGAGCTCTTCGGTCCACTGAATTTTCATCCCAGCCTCCGTGATTTCGTTTTCTTGAATTATAATTCCGAAGAGAGATAACGCCAAGTCGCTTGCTTTCTTAACTTTACCCACAATTCAGAAAGCATCCAGAGCCTGGAGGGGAAGTTCCATTACAGCCAGAGTGGCTATACCATCTCCTCAGCACCAGATAGAGCTCGTCCCGCTCGCTCTTCAACCCCCGCTTGCCGCTTAGAAGGAGCAAACCACATTCACTAACCGCCGGATGGCTTCCCTATCCTCTGTCTGCCAGCGCTGGTTCAGACCGCAAGGGTAGCTGAACCGGGCAGTAGCCCGGGGTGACCCGACCTCTGCACCAGTGCCCGTAAAGCGCAGAGGGAGCACCACCTCCTCCAGAGAGCGCTCCTACCATCCCTTTACCTGGCGCACCAATAGCGAACGATTGTTTAAACTCTTCCCCCGGGCAGGTCATAAAGGTGAAGGCCTTTGCCGATGAAACGGATCGTCACTCCTGGCCGAGGCTTTTGAGGAGGCACAGGCTGGCTTCAGGAAGTCCCGGTGCGTTAAACTCCATCCGGGTTATAATTGGCACGCTGGCTGCCATGACTTCCCTGGCAGCCTGAGCGAAGATACTCGCTCAGATAGGCCAGAGCTGGGTCTCCCGGAGAGGTCTGATGAGTTTTCAGGCAAACCCCAGGCCCACGAGGGTGGAAAAAATCGGGGGGTA
>JANXAG010000032.1:0-1784 GCA_025062375.1 Anaerolineae bacterium
AGAGAAAGCGCCACTGCGCCAAAAAGTGCAGAAACAAAATTGACCCTTCCAGCTATATCACCAATGGGTATCTTAGAAAATAGATGAGCAATCAATACCCAAAGGGGATGCCCCCCTGCACTGGCTTGCAGGTTACAGATGACCGCCTGTAGTTGCCAGTAACCCTCATCACCCCACAGCACTGTCGGTGCTAAAGTAAACCCATAAAACCCTAATCCGAGGATGAATAAAACCAGACTATCGCTTCTTTTTTTATCACCATTCAACATAGGCCTCATTTTCCTTACCCAGCAGGGCTGATGTATACTCTACCCATCCCTTTCCTATCGCCGTCATTTCGCCGGTTTTGGGATCAAAAAGGCGACCTTGAGGGTAGTAGGTATCGGGGGCATCCAGGCTGTACCAGCACCAGCGCTGGACTAAACGGTAGCCATCCGCAGGGTAGCCCAGGGCTGGGTCAGTGGCCGTCAGGAAGAATTCAAAGGTGCTCCAGAGAAAGGCTATGACTCGCTCCGGAGGAAAACCATAGTCTTCAGGCATCGGTATGCCATATTCGGACATTACGAGGGGATAGTTTTGAAAAGCGCGCTCCGCCAACCACCGCCTGAAGTTTATGATGTGGCGGCGAAATATCTCTATGTTTCCGCTATCGTCAATCTCATAAAGTTCCCCCCGGTCTTCCTGAATCCCCGGAGGGATATCAACCCCCCACGAACCCCTCTCCTCCCGAAGGATGAAGTTGTGGATGTTCCAGACATCTACAGGCATTTCTTCCCCAAACTGGGCTCTGTAAGCTTGTAAGATTAGTTCAAGATACTTCAAACGGAGAGGGGTCGGTTGCGATACACCACCAATGCCTATCTTCGCTGTTGGGTCAGCCGTTTTTATGGTTTTGTAAGCCTGGTGGTAAAGCTTTGCATAAAGAGCTGGTTCTACATTGTCCTGCCACTTTACATCTGGTTCATTCCCTATGAGCCATAAAGAGCCCGGGTTAAGTTTAGCTATCTCTGCGATTTTATCCGGGGTAGGATTAAGCTTCCCACCCCTGAGTCTGACCATTTGAACATATTCAATCCCTTCAGGTCTGGGAGGGTAGGCATTTGCCCTCCAGTCCAGGTACCATCCCAGCCTAAGCGGTTTTATATTATATCTTGAAATTGGCCCGATTGCAACCCCCACACCCCAGCGGGGCCTGCCTTCCCAAAGGATTGATTCCCCCACTCCGACAGGAGGCGTCAGAGTGTAGGTTATAGGAAGCGATGTTAAAGTAAGCGAGCTTTCAGGGCCGAGGGTTGGGACAAGAGGCTCACGAAAAGAAGGCTCGCCAGGATTAAGCAGGGAAAGAAGGACAAGGATAAGCCCAGCTAATAGTAGGGCTAAGCCACTCCATAAAGGCAAAGGCCTTTTAGGCACGAGCTTTCCTCACCCCAAGGATGATGAGCCCAAGGATTATTAGCCCCAGACCTGCCACAAAGAGAGGGGAAATTCCGAAGCGGGGTTGAACAGCGGCGGGGGTAGGTTCAGGCGTGGGTGCAAAGGAAGTAAAAGTAGGGGTGTGGGTTGGGGTTAAAGTAGGGGTTGGTGTAGGCGAGGGGGTGTAGGTAGCCGTAGGGGTAAAGGTAATGCCCAAAGTTGGAGAAATAGTTGCAGGGACGGTTGTCGGAGTGGGAGATGGAGTAAAGGCCACGGGCGCAGTTGAAGTTGGTGGAGGGGCGGGGGTTTCAGGAGTTGGAGTGGGGGCTGGGGTAAATTCCGGAGGAGGTGGTGTTGGAGTAGGGGTACTG
>JANXAG010000032.1:1794-23344 GCA_025062375.1 Anaerolineae bacterium
GGGGGGGGGCGGGGGAAACGGCCGGCGGCGGGGGGGCCGGAGGTGGGGCCCGGGGGGGGGGCGCGGGGGTAGGAGTGAAAGTACGGGTTGGAACGGTCTGGCGTTCCGGGCTTTGCTCTGGAGCAGCCCAGATAGCAGGGATGAGAGCAAGGGTCGTTATCAGGATAAGCGCTAAAATCCAGAGAACTTTTTCTCTCATTATTTCACCTCCCTGATTACACTGATATTACTTCCAAATCAACCAAACCTGACCGAGTTGTGGTCCTTTGCGCATCAGGCAAGCTGCAGCAAGGGATTGAAGCATTCAAAAGCTCAAGCCGGGAACCACACCTTGGAGCACAGTATCCTTCTATCTTTTCAAAGGTGCGCAATAACCCGGAGAAGCTTTGAATCGTTATTACGCTCCAGCTTTGGATCGATGAGGTCGGGGAAATCATGGCTTCCAGAGGATTTATAGGACACAAGTTTTATTGAACGATAAAATCCGCAAGAGCAAAGCCTGGTGGTTCAGCAATTGCAGCGGTTTTTTTGGTTTTCAGAAAACGTAACTTAAATTCCCGGTCGCGGTCCAGGCGAGTTTCAAAGACAAGGGTGGAGTCTTCTATGGCGGACGGAGAAGGGTCGGCAGCCAATAAAGTAAAGCTATCCCCCAGATGGATGCGCACCTGAAGCGAATGACCTACTGTCCCTGGCTGTTTCTGTATCCGTAATGTGTAGGCTCCCTCGTCACCACGCCAGGTTATAACTTTTTCCGGCAATTCCCAGGTAAAAGAACGGGTCTGGCTCGTGCCTGGAGGCAGGAGGACCAGAACAGCTAGGGAAAGCAATAGTGCCTCTTCTGCTGGCTTGACTGTGATTTCGCCAGATTCTGGCTCGCCCGACCAGATGGCTTCTCCCGGCACTGGAATTCGGGTGGCATCTATCAATTTGCTGCCCTGGGGTATGTAGATACGAAGATAACTCCAGAGGCAACGGTCCATCATCAGCTCATAGACGGGGTCGTAGCGAGACTCCGGAACGCAGGGGGTCCCTGTTGGAGCGGTATGGGTGTAAATAAGGGTCAACGTAGCACGCGGTGGCTGATGTCCGAAGTCTACCTCATATCTAATAGACTCCTGGACTTTTGCATTGGCCTTATTGTATCCAACATTGGCATCCACCACCATCAGGAAATCACCTACCCCTGGGCGAAGGGCACCATCCCAGTTTTGTTCGGCCAGAAGGGCCTGGGCCCGGGGGTCAGAGAAGTAGATTATAAGATGCTTTTCCTCCAGAAGCCGGAGAAGTGTCCGGGCCAGGGTCCGGCCATTTACAGAACCGCTCTGGAGGCGTTCCCAGGCAGCTCTGGCAAGCGCATCCATGAAGGACTTACGCTGTAGCCACCATTCGCCTGTCAGTTTTCCTTCTTCCGGCGCCCAAGCCTGGCGTATGTAAGGGATGACTGTTTCCCGAGTGACGGTCTCTCCTTCGACGGTCAGCGGGCCGATGGCGCCAACCAGTTCCCGCAAGGCGAATTGATCCAGTGCAATTATGCCGTTCACCTGAACAGGAACACCAGGTCTGTAAAGGGCAATGGCCTGACGCGCTGCGGTGGGGAAATCGGGCGACCAGTTGCTATCTCGGAAGACCCACAAGTCAATACCCATATACCGCCGGAGAGGTTCCGGGGGGTCAGGGTATGGAAGGGAGAAATCGTCTACTGCATAGCTATCACGGAAGACCATGCTGACCAGACGCCCGTTCTGCACCGACACCTGGCCCACACCGGTGATGAAACCACCTGTTGGGCGGAGTTCATCTTCGTTCTGGGCCAGGATGAGGTAGGTGCGGGGGCCGTCAAAGCCCAGAAGGTCGGGAGCTATAAGGGCAGCATTCAAGCCAGCCTTCAATAGAGGCAAAGCCCGGTTCAGAAGCGCAAGTCGGCGGGCCAGAGGAGGGGAAAGGTTTGTAAGGTCTACCTGTCCCCATGCTCCTATGGCTTGCTCTATTTCCCAGAGCGCGCCTTCCAACGAAGGCCGCGCAGCCGCCAGATGGGGCAGGATGAGCTCAATAGAGGAGATGCTAATATTTCCTTCCAGAAGGCCAAAAGCAGGGCCTAAAGCTTCGCAGGCCATGGCGCCTGCGCTGGTGAGGTGATCAGCAGTCGCCAGTAGATATGGGGTGTCACGCATGTCCTTGCCTATGCCAGGAAGCCAGCTCAGAGCTGGGGCAAGCCATGCTATCCAGCCAGCTTGTTTTGTTAGCACCTTCACATCACTGCGGAGATCGTGTACAAGGCTGCAGAGGATGGCAGGATCAGGCAAGTTTTTCCCGGCGTTTTCCATCAAAGTGTTTACTTCTCGCAAGTGAGTGCGCAGGGAAAGCGCAGCGCGGGCCACTTCTGTTGCCCAGACGAGGAGCAACAGAGTTCCCAGGATTATAAGAAAAAGAGAAAAACGCTTTTGTTTCATACTCACCCCCTCATGGAGCCTGAACAGCAATAACCGGGCGTTTCAGGTTTTTCAGGATTTCTTCCGGGTTTCCAGACAGATCAATTCCCAACTCTGCGCTCAGGAGCCGGCGATATGGGGCATGGCTCATAAGGTCCCAGTCCACGATCCAGACATCGGGACGCTTCCTCAGAGCATCGCGGACATACCAGAGGGCGAAAGTGGCTCCATCCTGAGCGGTGAGAAGGATGGCATCCGACGGAGCAGCATACAGGGTGTCCAGAGCCCAGGTTATGGCGGAGCAATCCCTGCTTATATCCATCTGATTCCAGAAAAGAACACCTTGAAGGGCTGGAAGAAGCAACAAACAAAAGGTGAGAGGAGAGTAGGGGATGCGCCGCCTGCACTTGCAGAGCAAATAATCCAGGCCGGCTCCCAGCCATAGGGCAACCAAGGGCAAAGCCGGGACTAGGTATACCAGAGAGTCCGCAGTGTTATAACCAATTGAATACAAACTGAGGGCGCCAAAAGCCAGAGCAGTGGCCAATGCCAGACACCGGTGGTAACGCCAGAGGTATCTCAAGCCCCAGAGGGCCATCAATGCGCCAACGGGGGTGAATTGTCGGGCCACCAAGCCAGCCCAAGCCAAAAACCTCCGGGGCCAGAGAACACCTGGAAGGCCAAAGATATAACCGTGATACAATTGACCACTCACGTAAGTCCACCATCCGGACAGATTGGAAAAATCAGCCCAGGGGGAAGGCCTTCTCCCCCACGCTAAAAGAACCGGTCCATACAAGAACCCAGCCACCACTAAAGCAGGGATTGTGGAATACAGAGCGGTGCGGATAAACGGTTCACGGTCTCTCCTCACCACCAGCGGAGCCAGGAAAAGGAGAGTAGGGTGGACACCAATGCCGATCCCCCACACAGCACCAGAAATCCAGGCCGGGGTCTGGTTGATAGCCTGAAAGAGGAGCACAGCTGAGAAAAAAGCGGCGGGTCCATAAACCTCGGTTATGAGTGCCTGAGACCAGAAAAGGGGTGCCAGCCCCAGAGAAAGGCTGGCGGTTACGGGAGCGATAACGGAAAAAGAAATCCGATGGACTGCGGCTGCTGTCAGTCCGGCGGCTCCGGCGGCAGAAAGCGCTGAAAGCAAATTCAAGCGCCAGGCAGGGTCACCCAAAGGCAGGCGCATGAAAGTTGCTCCAAGGAGCAAATAAGTGGGGAAACCAGGGGGATGGGGAAGACGCCTACAGGCGATAGCAGTTGCCAAATCGCCCCCGTCAGCACCCCAGTGAGCCCAAGTGATGGAATGAGGCATAGTAAAGAGGTAGATGGCTGTCAGAACTAAGGTGGGCACCAGTGCCCACCAAACAATAGGGGTAGCGAGTCCTTTCTTACTAAATTTAGCGGACAACTTGAGCGATGGCAGGCAAAGTAACAATTACCGTACCGAGCAAGACGGGCGCTCCGATCAGTCAGTGAGCCTAGCGGTATTCATTCCAGCTGATCGTTTGCTCCTCCAGCCCAGCGCTCAACCAGAAAGCAAAGGCTTCAACACTTCTTCGCCCCAAGCCCAACGCAGCTTAAGGGGTACTTCCAGGATACGTAGTAGCTTTATAACTTCAACCCTGACTTATGTCCAGCCGAAGCCTCTGGTAGACAGCGCTTCTCTGAAAATAGCCGTCGCTTGAAAAAACGGTGATAGGCCAGCCCCACCGCCAGTCCTGCACCCTGAAAGAGCCCTCGGAGAAGCGTCACCCACGGCCAGGCCAGTGCCACTGCTCGATCTCGCGTCCAGGCCCAGCGCACAAAAGGCAACGTCGTCCACAGAAAGGCCAGCAGGGCTACAGCCACTCCCAGCACCAGAGGACGCCAAAAGAGTCCGCCAACCAGGGAAAGCACCATCAGTGCTAAAAGGGCGAATTGTTTTTTCAATGCCGGGTCAGTGTGCGCATCTCCCTTTCGCTTTTCCGGATGCCACAGATAGAGCAGCCCTCGCCAGAATCCATAGCGAGCTTTCCGGGTCAGATATCCCCGGAGATTGGACGGATGTATGTGCCAGACCCGCGCATCAGGCACGAAGACCAACCGGTGTCCGGCCCGGGCCAGGCGAAAGGAGAAATCAATGTCTTCCACGGAAGGAATTGGAATATCATTAGCAAACCCGCCGTAACGGAGAAAGACCTCACGCCGATAGGCTGCTGCATAAGTGTCAATAAAATCAATGGACGAAAGCCGCGCCATGCGCTCGTAGCGGAACTCATACTCCAGTTGCGTCAAACGGGCCATCAGGGCCCGCTGCCGGGTGCGGTAGACGCCCTTGGCCCCCATCACTTCCGGGTCTACAAAGGGGGCCGTCATCCGCTCCAGCCAGTCGGGCCAGGGTTCACAGTCGGAATCGGTGAAGAGGATGATTTCCCCGCGCGCAATTTCTACCCCAGCGTTGCGGGCTGCGGCAGGGCCTTCGTGAGGAATGGTTAACACCCTATCTGCGCCAGCCTGGTGGGCAACGAGAGCTGTCTGGTCGGTGGAGCCATCGTCCACCACGATTATTTCATAAAGATTGCGGGGGATAGTCTGAGCGTTGAGAGCCCGGACACAATAGCCGATGGTTGCTTCCGCCTGGTAAGCTGGTACGATAACAGAATAACGAATGGAACTCACCTCGCACCTCTCAAACGACTTGGCCACAGAGCCAGCAGTGCAGCGCCAACGAGAGGCGGTCCCATCACCACCAGGTGGAGAACCACTCCAGCGGCTAAAGCCAGGTCGCGGGGAATCCCGAAAAAGGCCAGGGAAATCACACAGATGCCCTCAAAGAGACCCAATCGTCCTGGCACGGGAACAGTGCCACCGACCATGAGGGCAGCCAGGAGGAAAAGGGCAGCAGGGGCCGAAGGGATCCCGAAGGCGGCCAGGACGGTCCAGTTCACCATTGCACCCAGCCCCCAAGTGAGCACAGTCCACAGAAACGCCTGAGTAGAGACAGCGAAGCAGCGGAGTCCTTCCAGGCCATTGACCAGACGGTGTAAGACGGAGAGAAGCCTCCGATCCCATCCGGCAGGGAAACGGGCCATCAGGCGGCCGATCCAGTGGAAGATGGTTTCTTGCCAGTGCAGGCCAGCCCAGAGTGCTCCACCACCCACCGCCAAAGCCAGAGCGGTCCCCTCAGTAGAATGGGCGAACCAATCGGGGAGGGGGAGCCAGAAAAGAAGAGCAATCCCGCAGACAAGGAGGGCTAACAGATCCCAAACCTTTTCCACTGCGATGCTGCCCAGCGCTTCGGGGAAACCCGTTTGCTGCTCAGGGGCAATCCATGCGGCCCGCACTACATCGCCGCTCCGCATTGGAAGGGCCAGGTTTATCACCTGACCAACCAAAAGGGCAGTCATTGCGGGGCGTGTGGGAACGCGGGTATGCCAGAGAAGAGCCTGCCAGCGTCGGGTGCGGGTGAAAAATGTGCCAATAATACCGGCAACGCCCGCTGCAACCCAGCGGTAATCAGCCATCATGAACGCCCGTAACACTCCGGACCAGTCCAGATCGCGCACCAGTAGCCAGCAGGAAAGAGCCGCTACTGCCAACCCCAAAATCCAGCGGCCTAACCATCTCCAGTGAAGCTGGTTTTCAACCTTCATGTCCAATCACTCCGATTCGGCTCACTGCAGCCCCGGGGTCCGGAAAACCATGACTGCTAACTTTCCTTTTGCCGGAAATCCCAAAGCAGCAAGCTCAACCAGGCTAATGAAAGAACGAACCACAAAATCCTTTCCCACCACCGGGAAGCCCCCATAGCAAGCCCCAGGCAGAAGAGAGCCAAACCTAAATCCATAAAACGCCGAAACACGGAGCGGGTGAGAGTTTTCCGCAAGGGGATACGAAAAGTTTTAGCCTCGTAATTAGCCCAGCTCAGGGTAGCCAGGATAATGGCTAGCCCCACAATCCACAAACTCCCACCGATTATCGCTTTAACATCAATCACCTTTGGTCTCAACGCTCATTATTAAAAGCTTCCTTTTGCCTCGCCCTCTAATAACTCTTCCCTGACCTTACGCTTACGGCGTTTTCGGAAAAGCTTTTTCCACCAGGGTTTTTTCTCGGAGGAGTCGGAATAGTAGTAGTAATAGTAGTAACCCTTTGATGGAAGCTTAACCCTGTTAAGAACAGCGCCCAGGACTCTGAGGCCTCCCTGGCGAGCCCTCTCCACCGCTTCCACAAAGGCTGAGCGATCCGTTCGTCCCCATTCAGCCACCATAAGAAGGCCATCAGCATGTTTCCCCAGAAAGACTGTATCGGCACAGGCCAGAATGGGAGGGCTATCCAGGATTACAATATCAGCCATATCTCTCAGTTCCAAAATAAGCTCTCCCATCCGCTGAGAGGCCAGGATATCCGCCGGGTTAGGGGGCAATCGGCCTGAGGTGAGGACCAGAAGGTTCTTCCCCCAGGGCTTGAGGTATTTCTCCACAGGGGCCCTTGCGATCAGAGCCTCACTCAAGCCTGGGCTCTGAGTGAGTTCCAGGATCTGATGAACCTTTGGGCGACGCAGGTCCGCATCCACAAGGGCCACCTTCTTTCCTCCCTGGGCCATCGCTATCGCCAGGTTCAGAGCTACAGATGTTTTTCCTTCTTCAGGTCCGGGGCTTGTTACACATAAAGCCCCGACTGGTTTATCTACGCTCAGGAATTCCAGGTTGGCCCTGAGGACTCTGAAGGATTCAGCGGAATGTGAACGAGGGTGTTCCATGGGAATGTAGGTTTCCCTTTCCCCGCGGGGGTTGGATTCAAATTCGAAGATGCTTCCCAAAACGGGAAGTTTAGTTAGAGCCTCTATCTGCTCAGGGTTTTTAATGCTCGTGTCCAGGTATTCCAGGAGGAAGGCTACCATAATGGCCAGCATTCCTCCAAGGATTCCAGCCAGGACGGTATTCAGGAGCTTACGGGGTCTAACCGGCCTCTCGGGCACCTCAGCCCTCTCCACGATGGTTATCAGGTCGGTATACTGAGCTTCGGAAAGCTGAATTTCATAAAGGCTTGCCAGAAGGCGAGTGCGCATATCTCGCAAGCTTATCAGTTGCTGATCCAGATTTCTCGCATCCTCAGGGTCCTGAACCTTACCCCTCTGCTCACTAATCCTGGTTATATCTTCCTCTATTTTGGCAAGCTGGGCCTCTAAACTGGCCTTTAAAGTATTGAAACGCTCAGCCTGGCTCTTTGCCCTTTCCTCTACAAAGACTTGTGCCAGGGTATTAGCAGCATCCGCTGCAAGCTTGGGGTCAAGGCTTTCAACGCTCACCCGGATTAGCTGCGTATCCCTGACCGCCTGGACCGAGGGTTTAAATGGTAGCTCATTTTCAGGTATATCTGGGGGGAAACCGAGTCTGATGAGCACATTTTCCAGCACGGGCCTTGATTTGAGGATTTCGGCGTAAGTTCTGGCAATGCGTTCCCCCGCCAGAACGTCCTGGTACTGTAAAACGCCGGAAGAGCTCGCCCTCGGTTCCACCATTAAAGATACCTGAGCCCTGTATACGGGCTTTATAACTTTAACGCTTACAAGATAGGCAGCTGCGGCGGCGATAATGGTGCAAAGTGCAATAAGCCACAGCCAGCGCCTCAATACTCTTAAGTACTGACGGAGGTCAATTTCCTCCTCTGGAGCTAATGCTTTATTTTCAATTGCCTCCATGAATTCCCCCTCCTGAACGGCTTAATCATTCTTTTATGAACAAAGCGGGGTCGCCTAAAAGCGCGTAGCCCCATATAATGGGAGAACCCTTCTGTGCCTTCAAGGCTCTAAGCCATGCATCGCCTAGGCGCTTTTCCTGACTTAAAGCCTGATAGAAAGCCAGAGCGAGAGGTCTTTGCTCAACCAGAGCAGTTGCTCCGCTTGGACCTAAGAAAACTACTGCGCCGCGGCGGGAACGAAGCCATGCTTCAGCCATGGATTCCTGGGAGGGATGCACAAAGTGCGCGGCCAAACACCCCCACGCTGTCACTAAAATGGGCTCAATTACATCCTGAGCGTCTTCGGCTTTCAGTATACCCTCATCCCCAAAGCCTGTCAAACTGGCATGCCCAAAATACCCCAGCATTACCCTCTTTTTCCTGTTCAAAATCTCAAGAACTTCGGATCGTCCTGAGGCGAATTCCACATAGAACCCCGCCTCTTTAACCCCCTGCCCAATTTCTTCCGCCGCTCTCATAAATTCCGGTTCATCGTCGTATACCAGCAAAAGGTAAAAGGTCCCTCCCGACCTTTCCCAGTGGATGGTCTTATTTACCATGTAAGTCAGCTCATCCGGAGAAGCCGCTGGCAATCGCCCTACCGCCACTGAGGGCTCGCCATCTTTCATTCCCAGCAGGACATCAGCTGGAGTTTCTCCGATTTCACGGGTTCGGGTAAAGGGCGAAACGACAAGGAGCTTACCCAAGGAGCCATCGTAACCTTCGGGAACAGCTGTTCCGTCTCCAACAATTAGCAAATAGCGCAGAGAAGGGAGAGAGCTGATTAGACTGCGGATTGCTTCCGGGTCAGCCCTGCCCTCGCCGAAGGAGTCGTAAATGGCCCTGGGTTCAGCCAGGCCTACTTTGAGGCCCTGGCTTTTCCGAAGGTCCATCAGAGGAGCGAGAGTTTTGTGAAACTCCGGCGGAGCTATAACCAAATACTCAACATCCTTTAACCCATCAGGGTTCAGGGGAAATGCAGGCCTCGCTTCAATGGGGGTTATGGCCTGCTGGGGATCGCCTATCCAGTAGCGGTGGCCTGGCACTGTGGAAATCACACCGTCAGGAGGGATATGGCAGCCTCTGGCATCCAGAGGATCAGTCACGTCTATTGCATAAATTCCCGAAGTGTTCCCTTCCACCTTAAGGGCTTCGCCTTCAGCCAGCCATATCTCTCCTGAAGGCCTCACAATCCGCCTGTAGAGAATCTCCACGTAATCCACCCAAAGGACTGAGGCTTCGGTACCAGGAGGCAAAGAGGATTCCAGAGTCAGCTCATGTTCCGTGCTTTCGTCCTTTAGTTCTGCCCGAGCCTGAAATTGGTAGACGCCTGTTCCATCCCACTGCCACCTACCGATAAGGTTCCCATCCCATCGCATTTCCAGTTCGTGATCCGGTGTAGATGGGAAAGCGGTGTGACTCCAGATTTGCAGCGTAACGGTAAGAGGCCCTGGCAGGGCTTCCGTTAGGCTTACGGTAAAGGTCAGGGTTTCAGGGGCGTAAAGAGCATCCCAGAGCCAGGGAATCTCAAGTTCGGCCTGAGGCAGGTAACGTTTATCTTCCTCCAGATGGATGGAGCTCAAAGCTCCTCGGGAGAGTTCAACGGAGGGGGAGGGGCAAATCCCGTCAAGGTCTATCTGGGCCCCCTTCTTACCGGCCTCAAGCTTGAGGGCAGTGCGAGAGGAATAACGGGTAGGGTAATGCGGGGTGTAGAAGAAAACTCCCCAGCCGGCCGGTGTCCTCAAAAAGAGTAGAGGCACATTATTGCCTTCAAGGGAAAGGGAAAAAGCAGGCGGGGAGTCTCCTTCAGGATGAAGCCCTAAATCGGCCAGGAAATCTGGGCTAAGCCAATATCCGCCCTCCTTTTCTACTTCCAGAAACCATATTTGGGACTCAGGAAGGGCATTGGGCGAACATCCAACCGCTAACATTAGAAGAAGCAAAGCAATTTTCAGAAACCCTGTAAGCTTTAACCGCTTTTCCGGGCTTGCCTCAGGTAAAGAGCTCCAAGAAAGATCATAGCACATCCGAGAGAACCTCCGACGATGAGGAGAACCCACAGCTTCCAGGGAAAAGGTGAAGCGGGCCTGGGCGATTCAGGGGTGTAAGATGGAAAAGGTGTGCTTTCGGGCAGAGCCCTGAAGGTGGGCACGGGGGTGGGGGTAGATACAGGGCTTAATGGCCAGAGGGTAAAAGTGGGAAAAGGCCTTGGTGATGGCGTAAATGTGGAGGTTGGGGAAAGCGCAGAAAAAGGGATTAGCAAAGGTGTAGGAGTAAAAGTAGGGGCAAGCGGAGGAGTCGGTGAAGGGGTAAGTGAAGGGGTCAAAGTAGGAGTAGGTGAAGGCGTGGGAGTGGATGTCGGGGGAGGGGCTGGCGAAGGCGTAGGGGTAGGAGTTGGCGAAGGAACAAAAGTGGGGGATGGTCCGGGTGTTGGAGTTGGTACAGGTACAGTCACTGAAACGGGGCCGTAAAATTGGGAAGCTCCAGTGGTTTCTACGGCTTCAAGCCTGTAGAAATAAGTCTGGCCTGGCCCCACGGCGGTATCAACGAACTGGTAAATTGCGCCGACAATATCACCTACCGCCGGGATGAGGTCGGAAATGCGGGTATAATTTCCTCCTTCCTCGGTAGAACGCCACACGTAGAAGCCCAGCATATTAACTTCGCTGGCTGTTTCCCATTGCACAAGAACGCTCTGACCCTGGGGAGCAGCAGTAAAGGAGACCAGGGTGACAGCAGCACGCGCTAAAGCTGGCAACAGAAGGAGAAGTAAAATTACCGTGAGCAAACGCCACAGAGAGCGCAAAAGAGTGAGGATGCGACGTAAGCTTCGCCAAGCGAGCAGAAATAGAGGATAATAACGCAAAGGTGTCACCCGACCATTGCGCACTACACCCACTGCTCGGCCCAGTAAAGCTTCAGGGGGCCAGAGCGGATCAGAAGAATTGCACGCATCCCCCATAGTAATAAGCCACCCTTGGGGAGAAAACCGCAAAAAGCGGTGGAGAACAGCCCCATCGTCACTTTGGAGAAGAACCACATCGCCGGGGCGAAGCGTATCCAGTTTCGCTGGCTCCACTAATACCTCATCGCCAGGACGGAGGGCCGGGTACATGCTTCCTCCTCGCACCCGCACTCGCCACAGGCCTGTTCCCTCAATATCCCTAAATAATTCCCACCACTTAATTGTCAGTGCGCTTTTCCGTTGCGGTGTCTCCAAAACTTTGCCCTCGGAAGCTTTATCGTTTTATCAGTAATTTCGCATCACTAACGGAAGGTAAAGCCGATGTTCCTTTGAAACTATGTGGATGATAGCCTCAGCGGAAAGAGAACCCAGATGGGCTGTAACGGGCACTGCACCACTAAAATTCGGTGCAGTATAGATTCCCCATCCGTCCAGAATTCCCGCCCCTACTGTCCATGCAGGTGTTACGGGAAAAACCTGTCCGAAGCGGGTGGTGGCGCTAACCGTGAAGAGTGCGGCGAGGGAATGAGTGCTTCCCCCCGTCACGGTGACCGCTGAGGGAACTACTGTCATTTCCTTCCACCACGGAAGCCACAGGGCCGGATCGCCCAGGAGAACGTATGTGCGAGCCAGGTGGGTGCGGGACGCACGTCGCCCAGCCTGAGTTAGGGGGCCCAGTTGGAAATTCCCTTCCTGAAACATAGCCTTGAACATCGCTTGAGCGATGAGGGCCTCATCGTCCACCCCTCCCAGTCCGGCTGGCCCGAAAACAGCAATGGCCCCCCGGTTTGTAAGCACGGTAGTAGCCCACTCACCAATGGAACGGGTATCAGGAAAGCCTGGGTATTTTGGCGGAAACATCCAGTAGCCATCCCAGCAATCCAGAGAAATCAGGAAAGGAAGGCCCGTTGTACCGGTCAATGTGCTCAACTGAGTGTTGAAGATAAGAGGCTCATGAGCCCAGCGGTTCACCGCCGCATGGCCGACATAGGTAAGCAGCGATGCACCTTCGCTCCACGTGGTGGTCAGAGCCAAAGTGGCCGAGGGACAAGAGCGAGGGGGATTTACCGGTTCCTCACAATAATCGTTCAGGTAGATAGTTCGGGTCTCCGCTCCAGTCGGGACCATCCCGGCCAGATGCTGCGCTACAGCCCGGAAATCTCCTGCCTGATCTGGAACATTGTCGGCGACGAAGAGCATGCGGGTCTGCCAGCTCGCCTCTGGCTGGACCTCATATGCCAGGATCTTAGCCACTGCCCCTTTCACCTCTTCCACTGAACCAGCGGGAATGCGTCCAACAGCCAGCTCAGGGAAACCATCGCCATCTACATCCCCGTAACGGCTGTCCACCGGAACTTCCCCTTGCCAGGGGTCGGCAAACTCCAGGTAAGGGGGAATCCATACAGGAGTTGGCTCACCGTAAGTGGTGGGATTGTAGCCTTTGAAATTGAAATGCCCGTCACCGATCAGGAGAAGCATGGATGGAGGGCGACCGGGCCAGTTTCTGTAAGCGTGGGCCACGAAAGAGCGGATAGCCTCAGGGTGGAAGATCCCGTCGTTGAAGAGGTTATAGAGATCCTCTACAGCCACCACCCGGACTCGCAGCCCCTGGGCCCGGCGATGTTCGGCCAAAGGGTGGATAGCCGTGATAAAAGCTGAAGGTGCAATGATAATTTCGTCAGCGCCATCAGGTGGTGAGAGTATATCCCTTGGAGGGCAATAGGGGATAAGGGCTGGCACATCCCGAACGACGGTTTTCGCTAAAGCCAGGTAGGTCGTTCTGCTTAAGGTGTTGTCTGTAAAAGTCAGCGCCCAGGAACTTCCGGATGGAATGGCAGTCGCACCTTCCAGCCGGATGGGTCTCAGTGGATTGGTGATGTCGTAGAGGCGAATGGCAGAAGTGGAAAATCCGGTGATGGTGATGGCAACAGGGCCGGAGAGAGGCAGGGCCATTCGAAGGGAACCGTCCTCAGCCTCAAGCTGGCGCCGGTATTCTACCTCAATCCAGTTGAGGTATACCCCCTGTGGGCCGCCATCGGTGAAGACTTCCATTACCAGCAAATTTGTTCCATCTCTTAGTAGAGTGGATGGGAACGGAAACTTCCCCACCCACCCAACTTTCCCCCATTCGGTGGTCTCTCCGACAGGTGTGCCATTAAGGGCAAAGGAAATGCGGTGAAAGTTCTCGCTCCGACCAGCCAGTTCCACTCGCAGGGTGGCGGTATATGCCCCCTGAGCTAAAGCTGTTAAAGTGAGAGAATAAGTTCGTGTAACCGGACGGTTAGCAACGATGTAGTCCCAGAACCAGGTGTCGTCGGTGCGGGGCATCGTGGACCAGCGGGCCCAGTAGATATTGTTCTGCTCGAAGCGGCGAGTGGCGGTATACCAGGTAATTGGCGTGGCGGGGGTACCGGGCGTGACGGAACGGCTTTCCATCCGCAGGCCGGCCGTGGGGCTTACCACCAGCCAGTAAACGTTCTCATCGGTATATTTCTCATCCTGGACAGTGCCGTAGAACTTTTGGCCGTAGAATACGAGGGCGTTTCCAGTGCGATCTTCCTCCATTGCTACTTCCTGCCCTCGCCAGAAGAGGTGAAGGGAAGAGAGATCACTCGTTGGCACCCTAGCGGCAGCCAGAGTTTCAAAGGTAATACGATACAGACCATCGGCAGTGACTGTAATGCGCCAGGAGGGACACGGGAGAGGTCGAGGGGGATGCGGTTCTTCCAGATTAAAGGGAAACAAAGAGGCAGGCGCTAAAGGCAATGGTCCAGGTTCGGAAGGGACAAAGAAAGGGTCAAGAAGAGGCGGGGGCGGTGAGGCTGAGATATTCCACACCAGAAAGAACGCTACCGCCCCCGCTGAAATAAAACTAAGCAGTAAAATCCGGAGCCGTTCCAGGCCTGGTGGTGACCGCAAAGCCTCTGGAGCTTCTCGGTCCTGAGGCTTTACCAATCCCATGGGAAAGGAAACCTGATACCGGCTGGGCTTCCGGCCTGGACCTCAAGCTCACCTTCGTAAATGATTTCAGGCGTCTGGTAATCCATCTCGCACCTCCCATTATTGGCCCTTAAGATGGCGGAAGAGAACGAATCCAGCCACAGTCATCACAGCCGCTGCGAATGCCAGAATCAGGGGATTGGGCCCTCCTGCAGCCCTTAGCTGCGAAAGGACCACCCGGGTTGGGCCTCCAGTGCCAGCATCGATTAATTCATTGCATGTATATTTATTTGACCCAATTTTGGTAACCCAAGCCCTCAATGGGCTCCCTGACTCGAGGCGGGCCTCAGCTGACCAGAGCTGGCCAGATGCACCATCATCCAGCGGCATTTCAAAGTAACCGCTCCCATCCACAGGGGCAGTGGTATAGGAGTTACCATAGGCATCGTAGAGCTCCACATAATCAGCGCCGTAGGCCGGGTCGCCAGATTCGGGGTCGTTATCATTCCAGTTGAGGTACCAGTCATAACATTTTGCTATTTTGGAGGAAAATATCAGAGAACCAGAGGTTGCTCCGATTTCGTAATGGACGGTGTAAGTAATAAGGGTCTCATAAGGGACATCACCGGTAACCTGTCCGATGACCATTACGAAGAAGACGTCGGCATTAATATCTACGGGGTCCAGATCTGGCGGGCGAGTGGGGGATTCGTCCAGCCAGCAAGAGCCAGAGCCACCCTGACAGGTTTCACGAGGCAAACTTTTCCCGGCACCGGGGTCAAAACGGTCGTAAGTGCGCACGGTATTACCTTTTTGATCGTCAGTCAGCCAGAAGTATGCCTTCTGGCTTTTGTAACCAGGGAGCCTCAGAATTACAGCGAAAGGAGCATTGGTTTCATTGGGGTTATTAAGGCGATATGCGGGCCCATTATCTTGGCCTGGATCATTGTAAGGCACTGCATTGGCCACGTTACGGGGGTAAGTAACGAGAGATACACCTGTGCTATAGGTTAAAGAGGGGCTTAGCAGTGCAACCATGATAAACAAAGTTGTTGCGCGTATAAGCCATTTTCGCATGATTAACCTCCCTTTGGTCTCTGCTTTACTGCTCTCCAGAGGATGAGGAAAGCTATAAACATCCCTGCCATTAAAGGTCCAAACCAGAAAGGCTCAGAGAGAGCGAAGAAAGAGGTTACAAAAGTGGCGGTGGGGTTACCTCCCTGGGCTACATTGATGCAATTGTAAGGAGAAGCGTTGAGCTTATGGTAATACCATTGGCCCTGGATGTTAGCGATGGACTGGCCTTCAGCTTCAGAGGTAAGATTCGTATCCAGGCCACTTCCACCAGGCACATAACTCAAGCCGGCACAAATAGTAGGGGGCGGAGAGCCCCAGGAGATGCAATCCACGTTTCTATTGTCGGGGGTCCTTAAGATTACCCAATCGGTCTCATTGGCCAGGCCATTTCCTATCCTACCACCTAAGAATATAGTGCGGGAAGGATCTACTGTGGGGCTGAGGGGCGATGTGTAATAATTGAATTCTGCCTGAAGGTAGGTCTGCGAGTAAGCGATAAGCCAGCACCCACCTGGGGGGATCTCACAGGAGTTGTTCGGGCACATGGTGTAAGTTATGAGGTTGGACCGGTTGTTATCGGTGATGATCCAGTTGACCAGATTGATGGTTACAGCTCCCTTGTTATAAATTTCCAGCCATTCACCACAATTAAGGGGGTTAGTCTCGGTTATGGCGTTGAACATCACCTCACTGATCACGATGTCCGCAGGGTTGCCTTCACCCTGGGCAAGGGCAGCGTTCAGGGCCAGAATCAGAAAGCTGGCTACGGCTGGAATTAAAGCTAAAAGCAAAATTTTACGATGGCTCATCCTGCGCCTCCTTGCGGATAATGGCGGTACGCTCCAGGAGTTTTTTGGCGAAAGCCAGCACATCCTGCTGTGCTCGCTCAAGCGGTATACCGTATTGTTCGCTCAGTGCAGCGGCTATTTCCCCCAGGGTCCGGCTACCATCCATCATCTGGAAGACTTGAGCTCCAGTCTTATTCAGAACAATGAAACGCCCCTGCCCGGGCAAAACCACTACAAGCTCATCCTTAACTTGATGACAAAGGATTCCAGGAGCGGGGCTCAGTATTTCCTCCAAACTCAACATCTATGACCTCCCAGAAAGCAACGCTTTTACGGAAATACAGGGCAAAAGCCGGCACTGAGCTGAGTATCTCCTCCCAGCGAGCAAAAAGCTCCGGCAACCGGGAAGGGTCAGCATTGATTACGGGAGAGGAAGCCACAGCCTCGCCCAGGGCTACTCCGGAAGATAGGGGCACAAGCTGATCCTCTTCAGCTTTGACCAAGCGTATCAGAGCACACAGAGGAGACGAGAGCTTATTCCCCCGGTGCAGGCTGAAAGGAGTAGCCCATGCCTCCCAGCCCTGAGAGGAGCAACGCAGAAGCAAAAGGTCATCGCTCAGGACTTCTTTCCCTTCTGAAAGGCGGACTAGGGTAGTTTTACCGCTGCCCGAAGGGCCGAAGAAAGCCAGAGCTTGCCCCCGATGTATTACACCCGCTGCATGGAATAGGATCCCCCCACTTTCAAAAGCGCTCAGAGCAAAAGTTACGCGCAGGAAATAGGCGATATCTCCTAGAAAAGCTTGAGGGTGCGCCCTCAGCCTGGCTCGCCTTTCATGAGAGATGATTTCCCCGGCAAAGCCCACAGCTTTTAGAAAACATCCGTTATCTGTAAAGGATGGCAGGACCGTGAAAAGAGGTGCTTCAGGTATAAGGAGGCCTTCGTCCGCTTCCAGAGAGACTGTCCAGCTGGAAGAATTACCGGTCCAACGCTTCCAGGCCTGTTTGAAAGGCTCTACCCAGCAAGCCGGCCCTTCTATAGCGAGGGAAATGCCTCCTACTTCCAGAACCCATTTCACGGAGGAGCAACCTTAGTTTGAATTAATATCATTATACTCCAAATAAAACCGCCCGTCAATAATCCTGTTGCTAATGCCCCAGCCCAGCCGATACCAGCTCGCCCTTTCACTATTTCGGGGTATCTTCTACGATTACCATCGCGCTCAAGCTCTTCAAGCTGGTAGAAATAAACCTGCCCCCAGGTAACCTTTCGGTCTTCGTAGCGGTAAGATGCCCCGGTCAATGGGTCACCCCGGGAAGGAACGGGGGTTGCATCAATCAGAACAAAAGGGCCATCTGGGGAATGTGCCCGATAGAGGAAAAAACCCACGGTATCTATTTCGCTTGCTGTCTCCCAGGTAATGATAACGCGAGGGGGCCAGAGAAGCCGTGCCAGGATAATCCCAATCACAAACCCCAAGAAGGTAAAAAAGCAGCGCTTTATTTTCCCCACAACAAATGCACCCCCTCCCGCATTACGTCAAACCACCTGTAAACGTAGAATAATGGCCATATCCAGGGTGGCTTAGGCTGGTAACGCCAGCGGACAAAGGCAGGCGAAGGCAAGAGAATAGCCCTAAGCAGGCTGAATCTGCCATGCCAGTCCAGAGTCTTAAATGTATCCCAGACCATCACCCCTTTCCGATGGGGAAAAGCCTTACGTTCAAGAAGTTTAATGGTGGCTTCGTCCCTATCCTTTTCCAACAGGCGCAGAACCTCTTCAGGGAATCGGGTGCCAAATAGCTGAGAACACCTTTCAAAGGCTCGTGCCACTGCATCTGCCCAGTGGAAAGATGCGGCTTGCCCAACTAATTCCCCCCAGTTTATACGTCTCCCTTCCCTTTCCACCAGCAAATGGATGTCGTAAAGCCACTTGGGATCAAGCTTTGCTTCGCCGTGGCAAAACGTGGCATGGACAGCCAGATATAAAAGGTGAGCCGTCGGATCCAGCGTTTGCAGTGAAGTGGGAAAAGGCAGAGGCAATGGTTCGGTATGAGCCCAGAACCAAGCCATATCCGGGGCATAAAGGCTATGCTTGCCTGCTGCAAGGCTCCAGTGGAGTTCTAAGGTTAACGGTATACCTTCCCTCACAAAGCTAAAATGGGTCTCCACATTTCTTCTGTGGTTGGGAACTATTTCCGGGTTCAGTTCTTTGTAGCCCAAAGCTTTGAGGCGAGCAGCAGCCTCTTCCAGACGTTCTTCAGGCACAAGAAGGTCTATATCGCTCAGGGGGCGGAGGGCCAGGTCAGGGTAAAGGGTGAAGGCAAAGGCTCCACCCTTCAGGACCACAACTGGGATAGAGGGAGGTTGGGAGAAAACTTGGTCCAGTTTCTTTAATTCTTCCAGGATTATGGAGTTAACCGCCGCCGTAATCCAGGCAGGTTTTCTATCCATTAGGGACAATCATCGGTGGCAACCCGCTGCAACGCCGCCACCAACCCCAGGGCGTACCAGAAAACCACTGCAGGCTTGGAGCCCAGGGCCAGGGCATCAGTGAGGCCGTAGGCGTGTAAAGCCACAAGGCCTCCTGCCAGGCCCAGGGCGAGAGCTCTATACCGCCCCCCTTTTCGAGCCACTTTCCAGCATATGGCCAACGTAATCCCCAGGATTGCCAAGTACGCCACCAGCCCTGGAATCCCCATATCCAGCGCGGTCTGGAGGAAGATATTGTGGGCATGAGCGATGTCTGTATCTGGCGGGACGGTAAACAGCGGGTAGAGGACCGGCACGATCCGACGGAAAGCGCCCAGTCCACAGCCGGTAAAGGGAAAATCCTGGATAGCGTAGAGGGCCCGACTCCAGATTTCCACCCGGCCCTCCAGAGAGATGCTCCCCACCACTTCCTCTACCGGGCTACCTATCTCCTTCCCGAAGAGGCTTTCCCCCAACCTTTGAGGACCGAGATAGATGATGGTCCCCGCCACGGCCAGGACCGTCAGAAGAGGCAAGGCAGCCCCCGTCCAGCGGGCCCAGCGGCGCCGGGCGGTGAGGCCAGCCAGAGATAAGAGGGCCAGAATCCCTGCTGCCCCGCCGATCCAGCCGCTTCGGGACTGGGTGAGGAGCAAGGTTCCAGTCACCAGCGTCAGGAGGAGTAGGCTTCCGATCAACCCAAGGAGAGGGCCGACGATGGCTTGACGAGAGAATCGCTGGCCGAAGACCAGAGCCAGGGCTAAGGGGATGTATAGCATCAATGCGCCAGCCAGCTGATTGGGGTTCACCGCATCAGCCTGGGATTCTGGCAGGTTCTGGATCAACCGGGGAATACGCTGGCTCAGTTCATATAAGGGTCCGACTTTGACCGACCAGGCCGCTCCCAGCACGCCAGCGACCAGAATGCCCAGCCCTACCAGGCAAAGCAGAAACACCGCCGGGCTTAGGACGCGGGGGAAATGGACAGCGAAAGCCACCGCCCGAAATACAGCCAGTCCCAGAACTAATCCGACAGCTTTGGGCAGAGTCAACTCTGGAACAGGAGAGGTCCAGATTCCTACCGGGAGCATTAAAGCAAAGAGCAACAGCGCGCCGTTGAAGGGGGTCACCGGCCAGGGCTCCCGCCGCAGAGCCCAGCGCAGAAGCCACCAGAAAGCCAACAATGTCAGCATTGCTGCTGTCCAACGGGGACGGACGGTGGGGAAAATTAAAAAGGGTGCTGCTGCACCCACTACCAGCCACTCTATACCCAATAGCTTACAAACTATACCCTTCACTGCCGCCCTTTTTCACCCCTTTCTTGACCTTCCAAGCATGCAGTGAAAAGCCCTTTCAGAGCCAAAGCTCCACACCTCCGGCCAGCATTTTTTCCCAGATATGGGAAACTTTTTGAAATTCGCTTTCACTGAGCACATGGGGTTGTAGGCCATAAAGGCGCAGAGTTTTAACTGTAAAAGCAAAGGCATCACCCCTCGGTGGATCAGCATAGACTACCAGTAGGTCAATGTCACTAAAAGCGGTGTAATTCCCTCTGGCATATGAACCAAAGAGAACAACTTTCCTGAGCGGTAGCTTTTCATTGAGAGCAGGGAGGCGCTGCCTCAAGAGCTCTATAACCTCTTCCCTGCTATAGCGAGGGGAGAATATTTTCACAGAAAGAGAGGATTTGCTCAGCATAACCTATTAGCCTTTGCGCTTCAGCCTTTGTATAAAGGCGCCGTGGTGCCCCCCAGGGATGAGCATTGGGGTAACGGGTTGGTATGTAAGCTTTATCCAGTTCCAGGGCTTTTTCATAAAGATCTGGGGGCACAAATATCTCTTTACTTAACTCCTCCAGCAAAGCGGCGACAGCATGCCCCCATGCTTCTTTCCTGAGCTTCTGAAACACAGCCTTAACTGCTTTTTCGGCAGCCTGCTGAGCAGCAAAACAGGCCCAATCGTAGAACCCACCTCCCATAGCGCTTTTGGCGAGGGCTATATCCCCTTGGGCTTGGTCTAACCAATCAGCACTCCTTTCCATACTGACCTCAAGCTCTTAAGCGCTTGGACAAAATACCTTCTAAGCCCCTGCCTATATTTTAAAGCCAAATTCAGCCTGCGTTATAATACCACCTTTCGCCTATAAGCTGCAAAGACATTACGCCCTTCCCCGCAGGGTCAGGGTGTCCAGGACCGTCTTGAGCAAAATCACCAGGTCCAGCCAGAGCGACCAGTGCTTGATGTAGTAAAGATCGTATTGCAATTTGATAACGGTGTCCTCTTTGGAAGAGGCGTAGCCGTATTTCACCAACGCCCATCCGGCCATTCCGGGCTTGACGGCGTGGCGCACCCGGTAGAAGGGAATCTCCCGGGCCAGTTCCTCCACGAATTCCGGCCGCTCCGGCCGGGGACCCACCGCACTCATCTCCCCCCTGAGGATATTGAGGAACTGCGGGAACTCATCTATATGGGTCTTGCGGAGGATACGACCCACCCGGGTTACCCGGGGATCGTTCTTCTGGGCCCACACCGCCTGCCCCTTCTCCGCATCGGGGACCATCGTGCGGAACTTGTAGGCCCGGAAAACGCGCCCGCCCTGTCCCACCCGCTCCTGGACGTAGAAGATGGGGCCTGGCGAGTCTATGTAGATGGCCAGGGCAATGAAGGGGAACGCCAGCGCCAAAAAAACCAGGCCCAGAGTGGCGCCCACGATGTCCAGAGCCCTTTTCACAATCTGGTTGAACGGACGGATCAGGGGGTGGTGGATGGGCATCGCCACATACCAGTTGCTCCCCACATGTTCAATGGGCACCCGGCCAGTCAGTTGCTCGTAGAGCACCGGCATGGGCACAATTTCCACCCCCAGTTCCAGGCAGTCCATCAGGACCTGCAGGAGTTCGCCGTTGACTTCGTGGGTGATGGCCAGGATAAGAGTATCAATGCAATGCTGGCGGATGAGGGTGGGGAGGGAATGACGGTTCCCCAACACGGAAAGCGTGAAGCGTGAGACGTGAAGCGTGAAGTCCTGCTTCGCTGGGTCGTCGTCCACAAAGCCTATAATCTGATAGGAGCCATCGCCATACTCGGCCAGCGCCTCGGCGATGGTGCGGCCCGCCCAGCCTGCGCCGATGATGAGCGCGCGGCGCTGAAGG
>JANXAG010000033.1 GCA_025062375.1 Anaerolineae bacterium
CGTTCCCTTCCACTTTGCGGTAATTGGGAGTAAACCACTGGGCGACCGTGACGTGAAGGGAAGACCCATCGCTCAAGTCGTACACCCACTGGACTGAGCCTTTCCCATATGTTCTCCTCCCAATGAGCTTGGCTCGCCCGCTTTCCTGAAGGGCTCCGGCCACTATCTCGGCGGCACTGGCCGTCCCCGAATCCACAAGCACCACCATGGGCCAGTCCACCTTAAAAGGAACCCTCGCTACTTCGTAAGATTTAAGGGAATTTCTGTAACGTTCGTGAACCATAACTCCACCCTTCAAAAAGAAACCGCCAACCTTCAAGGCAGACTCTATCAATCCCCCGGCATTCCCTCTCAGGTCCAGTATGAGGCTTGAAGTTCCCTGTTCCCGCAATTTTATGAGGGCCTGCTCCAGCTCCCGGGGAGTTTTTTCTGTGAACTTGGCAATTTTAACGTAACCTATCCCCGGCTCCACAAGTTTCCATTCCACCGAGGGCGTCTCTATTTTCTCCCGTTTTAGCCTAAAGCTAAGCTCCTCTTCCCCTCTGCGCACAGTAATGTTGACATAGGTGCCAACGGGGCCCCGCACAAGAACCAGAACCTGCTCTATGGACATCTCAGGAGTTATAGGGGTGTCATCAACTCTGGTGAGCTCATCCCCATCCTTGATTCCTGCCTTCATGGCAGGATACCCTTCCATAGGAGTGAGGATGAAACGGCCGTCCTCGGTCTTGCGGATCCAGGCCCCTATCCCGCCGAATTCACCTTTAAGTTCATCTTTCTCCAGAGCTCTGGTCTGGGGCTCCAGGAATAAAGTGTAGGGGTCACCCAAATGGGTGACCACGCCTTTTATAGCAGCATAGGTTATCTGGCGGTCATCAGGTAGGGGCTTGTAATAATCCCTCTTGAGGATTTCAAGGGCCTCCCAGAAAAGGCCGAACTGAGCGCTGTTTTTCCTAGAGATGAATTCATGGGTAAAAAAACCAGCCCCGTAAGAAATAGCTATAAGAAGCACGAACAAAGCAAACAAAAAAACCCTGCGCATCTTCCCCTCCCACGAGGGATTTTACAACCGGCGAAAGCGAAAGTCAAATGGCGTATCAATTAAATTTGGGCCACGTATTGTTATTCTAAGAGCCGCAAAGCCCGATCCACCTTTATTACGAGAGCCCCCCGCTTTGTCGTTTTGTAAAAACGCCCCCCTTCTCTGAAGGTTTGAAAGAAAATGAAATTCCGGGAAACAATTCCCACCAGCTCATGTTTCTGGTTGAAAACCCCGCCGCCGCTGAACCCCCGGGCAACCGGAGGGAAGATGGCGAAAAACGCGCTTTCTTCTCTTAATTCGTCCAAGATTTCCCCATCCCGAGGATATAACACCCCAATTCCACCCGGGAAAAACTCGTGACCTATAACATATATGACTTCACCCGGGCGAAGCCGAACGGGGTCCCCGGGGGAAATGGAAGGCAGCTCAATAGGAGCTTCAAACTTCAGCACCACTAAGTCTAGGGAAGGGTCGGCTTTTACGATTTCAGCCGGGATTTCTTCCTTCCATTCAGTATGAGGTTGAGAAAGCCAGATCTCTTCCGCTGTTATTTTGCCAGTCCTCAGGTTACCGACCAGATGGAAAGCGGTGAGCATAAGGCCTTTCCCAACAGCCACGCCTGTTCCGTTTCTCTCCCCTTCGCGATGTTTTACTTTAACCATAAACACGGCTCTTTGAACCATCCTGACTTCAGGGTCGCCAACAAGCTGGAGGAAATAGGAGGCAGGAAGAGGCTTTTCCAAAAAAGCGGGAGGCTGAAACCCTGCTAACGCCAGGAGTGCGAGCAAAATAACTCTCAGTATCCACTTATGCATGGCTGAAATGTCTCCTCCCCTTAGATTTTCCCCTGAATATCTGGAAAGGCGGCAACTTCAAAGAACCCCTTGCAGATCAAAAGCTGCTTTGTGGGGCGCCAAAATTATACATCTTGTGGCGCTTAAGTTCCAGCACGAGCCGGGAGAGCTCCTGGCTTTTCTCCTGTTGAAAGAGCTGCTGGAAAAAGCGCTTTTTTATCATCCTTAAGCCAGCTGCCCGATTTTTAACACAATGTAACTAAGGAGGCACCTCTGAAGGTTTCTTCCCACCAGGGTGCCGGACGCAGAAGTTTCATCAACTCTCCGGAGCCGACGTGAACGACGACCGCTTCTGGAAGGATGATGGTCGGTCCATGCGGCCATTGTTTTTCCCGCCCCGCTTTGTCTCATCCCTCCTCGCTTGCCAGAAGAGCAGCGCCGAGGGCTCCTACTATCTGAGGCTCTTCAGGCACTATGAGCTTTACTCCGAGCTCTTCTTCAAGGGCTTTAACCACCCCCACGTTCTTGGCGACGCCTCCTGCAAAGGCTACCGGAGGGGTTACCCCTATCCTTTTGGCCATAGCTCCGACCCTCCGGGCTATGGCTTTGTGGATACCGGCTGCTATGTCTTCCACTGGAACTCCCCTGGCAATCAGGGAAACCACTTCTGACTCGGCAAACACTGTGCAGGTGCTGGAGATTTCGGCGGGGTTGCGGGAACGAAGGGAGATTTCCCCAAGCTTTTCCACATCCACTTCCATAACTCTGGCCATTACTTCCAGAAAACGCCCTGTCCCTGCGGCGCATTTATCGTTCATCACGAAATCCAGAACCCGCCCGTTTTTACCCACGAGGATGGCTTTGCTGTCCTGCCCTCCGATATCTATCACCATTCTCACCTCAGGATAAAGGAAATGGATTCCCCGAGCGTAACAGGAGATTTCCGTTACCTGTCGGGAAGCGAAGTCCACGCTTATACGTCCATATCCTGTGGCTACTATGGGGCCCACTTCCGCACGGGATATCTTTGCTTTCTCCAGAGCCTCTTCTAAAGCTTTCTCTGCTGCTTTGCGGCTGTTGGCTCCCGTTTCCAGAATAGAGTAAGCCAGGATTTTGCCATCTTTGAGGATCAAAGCTTCAGCTGATGCAGACCCCACATCTATGCCCACTGGATACTTCATGGTTACAGCCCTCCTCCAAGGGATTCCAGAAATGCTTCCATACGAACCCTGATTTGCCCTTCCTGGTAACCGTTCTCGTCAATGCAATCGCCTTCCAGCTCCAGCAGGGGAACCCCCTCTCCCCTTAATCTTCGGCGCAGAAGGGCTATTGCTCCTTGGGACTGACGGCAGCCCCAGTGGTTAAAGTGAATTACTCCATCGGCCTTGAAAGCCTGCACATCGGCCAGGGCCCTGGCTATGCGCCCTTCCGTGGGCCCCAGAGAGGGGTGGGAAAGCATTTTGCGGGCCAGGGAAAGAAAAGGTTCCCCCTCCACAAGCGGTTCCCACCAGACAGAGCTGTGTTCCTCAAAAACTATCACAGCTTTCTTTTCGTCCTCCACCAGGTGGAACAGGGTAGTTGAGTAGAAAGGCTTGAGGTGCATCCAGTAAAGGCGAGCCCCCTGTTTCTCCTGTTCCGGACGGCTCTCCGCAATTATCCTTCTAATGTAGTCCCTCATGGCTCTGTAATAGGCTACTCCATAGGGTGAACCGAACAGGTAGGCGATGAGGCCAAGATGGCCGATCATCTTGCTCCCCTTCAGAGGAGAGGGAATGAATTTTCGCATCTCTGTTGCTTCAAGGGCCAGGGAACGAGCCTCATTGGATAGCCTCAAGGCCTTTTCAATCCCTCTTATATAGTATCTGTTCCCTCTCGTGCTGGCAAGGCCTTGGGCTACTTCTTCTAAGGAGTAGGCGAGATAATGGGCCGAATCTTCGGTGAAATCCGAGGGCATGTCAATTAAGTAAAAGGGCAGGTTATGGCGAAAGGCCTCCCAGCTTAGGAACACGGCTGCCGTCCAACAGGGGTAATTGACGGCTACGAAAGCGCCGGCTTTCGGGAAGAAGCCCGCTTCAGCAAAACCTATAGCTGCCCGGTGGAAAGAACACAGATCTCTTGGAACTCCCAGTTCATCTGCCAGTCGCAGGGCTTCGGGTGCCAATCCAAAACGTGCAATTGTTGCGGCTGCTATCTCGGGGTAGAAGGGTATAAAGCCCAGACCCCATATGAGTTCTGAAGGCACAAGGATGTTAGCCCACACAATCCTTTCGGGAGGGGAAGAATAGAGGAGGCCTGCCAGCCTCACACTGAATTCCTGCGCTACCCTTTCATGAGGACTTCCAGAGCTGTTCAGTAGAGCTGCAAGGCGTGCAACCTGAGGGTTGGATAAAATAGGTGCAAGCAATTTTAAACATCGGAAGGCTCTATCGGCCTTAAACCGCATCGCACCATCTCCAGAAAAGCCTGAATTCTTGTGATATTTTGCCCGCTTAAATCTTCATCCTCCTCTTCCAGCAGTAGGCAGGGTATGCCCCACCTTTTCAGATAAGAAGCGAGAAAGGGATACTCTGCGAGGGCGGGGTCGCAGAATTTGTAGTAGCTGAAGACCACCCCTTGAACCTTCCGGGCCTTTATTAAGCCCTCGTAAAACGATATCCGGCTTCTGGGGTTCAAATCCCGCGGCGAGGGAGGTCTATTAAGGTAAGCTCTGGCCAGGCTGAGGAGGTTTTCTTCCACACTTTCCCCCACCGGTATTTCCTTCAGGGGGTACCTATCGCCCAATTCTGTATCTTCTGCCACTACCGCAAAGCTTTCTTTCTCTATAAGCTCAATTAAGGGCCTCTTAGCGATTACCCCACTTGCAAGCATGATGCGCGGTTTGGGGGTTTGAGGGCCGGGATTATCAGCATGAACCTCCGTCAGGTTCCTTATGGATTCCGGAGAACATGGGCTGAAGGCCTTGATCCGCAGGTCGTAATAAGCAAGGGAACTCAGTTTACCCTTGAGCCAGAGCTCTTTAGCTTCCCTCAAAGCTTTCCGCAGAGCGTTCCCCAGGGTTATGGCTTCTCTTAAGGCTTCAGAACGGAGATCCCGCCCGAGCTGATGGGCAAGCAGGTTAAATGCATGGGCGAACCTTTTGGCTCCCTGTTCATCCTTTCTGAGGGGTATTTCAAGGGCGATGACCTGTCCTGGTAATAGCTCTTTTAAGACCTCAAAGAATCTGCGGTGGGACTCATCTTCCAGGGGCACAAAGATTGGTTCCTGGCCGTTTTCCTGAATTAATGTAGCCAGTATAAGCTTAAGGTATGCGCAGAAATTTCGGGGCAAGAAACCCTCCGCTCTGGAGACAGATACCCCTGCCGGGGTGAGGAGGCGAGGCTTATACCCCAGAGCCAAAGCTATTTCAAAAGGGAACGCAGGAGAAATGAATCCGAGCCCTTTCATAAATTTTGGCCTTTTGGGTTTTATTATACGGGCCCCGCATGTTTTTACAAAATTGAAGCCGGTAGCATTTGACGGGCAGGATATAAAATGATACAATGAAACAAATAAGGCGAGAGGGATTTCATGAGAAAAGCGATAGTTTTTCTGGCACTCCTGCTAGTGGTGGCCTGTGCAGGCTCCCCCTCTTCAGGGGGAATAAGCCCGGAGGGGCATTATTTTCTGGGCCTTAAAGATGCCAAGGTCCTCATTGAAGAGTACTCCGATTTTCAATGACCCTATTGCGGGCTGCACGTCCGGGAGACGTTGCCGAAGATAAAGAGCGAATACGTTGATAAAGGGCTTGTGCGTTATCAATTTATCAATATGCCCTTGCGCAGCATCCATCCAGCTGCTCAAAAAGCAGCAGAGGCTGCCCTGTGCGCCGGAAAACAGGGGAAATTCTGGGAGATGCACGACACCCTCTTTGAGAGGCAGATGGAATGGGCCGGGCAAATTTCACCCCTAAAATCTTTTGAAAATTATGCCAGAGAATTGGGTTTAAATGTGGATAAGTTTAACCGCTGCCTGGAGCAAGGGGAAACAGCACCTCAGGTCCAGAAGGACCTGGCTGAAGCTGCCAGGAGAGGAGTTGTAGCCGTTCCCACGTTCTTCATCAATGGCCGAAAGCTGGAAGGCGCTTACCCTTACGAGGTGTTCAAGTCCATAATAGAGGAAGAATTGCGGAAATAAGGGTCTTGGCTTAAACTTAGATATGGAGGCAGTGGAAGATGAGTCAATTCAGCCGGGAGAAGGCTTTAGAGACCGCCATTTCTACTATAAAGAAGCGGTTTGGGGATGGAGCAATAATGCGCCTTGGGGATATGCCCAGGCGCGATGTAGCGGTTATTCCCACAGGTTCCCTGGCCCTTGACATTGCCCTCGGAGTAGGAGGAATCCCAAGGGGAAGGATCACGGAAATCTTTGGCCCTGAAGCCTCTGGCAAGACAACCCTCGCCCAGCACATCATTGCTGAAGCTCAAAAGCTGGGTGGAACAGCCGCTTTTATAGATGTGGAGCACGCCCTTGACCCCAACTACGCCCGCAAATGCGGTGTAGACGTGGATAACTTGCTGGTAGCCCAGCCGGATACAGGGGAACAAGCTTTGGAGATAACCGAAGCACTGGTGAGAAGCGGGGCAGTGGATGTAGTGGTCATTGATTCGGTGGCTGCTCTTGTTCCTAGAGCTGAAATTGAAGGGGAAATGGGCGATGCCCACGTGGGCTTACAAGCCCGCCTTATGAGCCAGGCCCTCCGAAAGCTCGTGGGAGCGATCCATCAGTCCCAGGCTGCCCTTGTCTTCACCAACCAGCTTCGCCAGAAAATAGGGGTGGTGTTCGGGAGCCCTGAAACTACCACGGGAGGGATGGCCCTCCGCTTCTATGCTTCCATAAGGCTTGACCTGAGGAAACTTGAGAGCATTAAAAAGGGCGGGGATATAATAGGCAACAGGACCAAAGCTATTGTCAAAAAGAACAAGGTGGCTCCGCCTTTCAAAGAAGCGGAGTTTGATATCCTCTACGATGAAGGTATATCCAAGGAAGGAGATATTCTGGACCTGGGCGTGGCTTACGGGATAATAGAAAAAAGGGGCACTTTCTATTCATACCGTGACGTTAATCTGGGCCAGGGACGGGAAAACGCCCGGGTGTTCCTCAAGGAACATCCCGACCTGAGGGATACTCTGGAGGCTCTTATCCGAGAGGCGGCAGGTCTTCCACCCAAGGAGGCCCTTTTCCGCCATTGATGGCTAAATTTTTGCTGCAGTCGGAAAACATCCCCTCCCAGTAAGGCGGAGGGGTTAAAGTGAAAAGCCCCAAACCCTTTTTAAGCCCGCTTTTTGGGAAAGGGGCTGTTTTATATCTACACCGGCTGCAGCGAAAGGCGGCAGCTGGTTTGCTTTTTAAAAGGAGGGGAAATTTTGCCAGGTTATATAACCCGGATTAAACCTTCTGGCCTTGAAGGGAAGAAATTAACAATAATGATAGAGGGCTTCCCACCCATAACCCTGCCCCGCTCAGAGGCCGAGGGCTTGAGGGAAGGGCAGCTGCTTTCTGAGGAAGAAATCCACAGGCTTATGGAAAGGGCCGATCTATCAAAAGCCCTGGAGGCCTCCCTGCGCCTCCTCAAATTCAGACCCAGAAGCGAATACGAACTCAGAAGCAGATTGAGCCGCAAATTCCCCAGGGACCTGGTGGAAAGGGCCTTGGCTGCCCTTCGCGAAAGGGGATTGATTGATGACCGTCTATTTGCTCGCTACTGGGTTGAAAACCGCAGGGAGTTTAAACCTTCTGGGTTCAAAAAGCTTCTCTATGAACTTCGTTCTAAAGGAGTACCGTCAGAAACCATAAAAGAAGTGCTTGAAGGTGTGGATTTTGAAGAAGAAGCCTACAGAGCTGCTGCTAAGAAAGCGCAGCGCTGGCGTACTCTGGACGAACTTTCTTTTAAAAAGAAAATGGCCGATTTTCTATCACGACAGGGTTTTTCTTTTGAAATCATTGAAAAAGTGGTGCCGAGGATTTGGCGGGAAATCCAGCAGGAGGAGTAGAAATGGGGTTGATGCTGATCGTAGCCTTTGTCTCAGCGATACTGGCCTTCGCCATAGGCTATGGCTTAAGGCTTTATCAGGAAAGGAAAACCATCGGATCTGCTCGTGAAGAGGCGGATAAAATTGTAAAAGAAGCTCAGGAGAAGGCTAGGGAGATACTTTTAACGGCTAAGGACGAAACTTTAAAAATGCGGGCTCAGCTGGACGAGGAAATCAAAAGGCAAAGGGCTCACCTCCACAGCCAGGAAGAAAGATTGCAGCGTCGCCAGGAGTTTCTGGACCGCAAGGCCGAAAGTCTGGATAAAAGGGAGAAAAAATTAACCCAGCGTCAGGCTGAAATCCAGGCCCTTTACGAAGAAGTCAACCGCTTAAAAGAAAAAGAGCTGGAGGAGCTTACCCGAATAGCGGGGCTGACTCCTGAGCAGGCAAAAGAAATACTTCTAGAAATGGTGCGCGAGGAAGCTCGCCAAGAAATGGCCAGGGTTATCCGCGAGGAGGAAGCAAGAGCCAGGGCCGAGGCCGAGCGCAGGGCCAGGGAGATAATCGCTGAAGCTATGCAGAGGATCGGAGCCGAAGAAATAGCAGAGCTTGCCACAACTACTATCCCCCTGCCCAGCGACGAGATGAAGGGTCGCATAATCGGCCGGGGAGGAAGAAACATAAGGACCATTGAAAACGCCCTTGGGGTTGATTTGGTAGTGGATGATACACCTGAAAGCATTACGATCTCCTGCTTCGATCCCCTCAGGCGGGAGATCGCCAGGATAGCTCTGGAAAAACTCATAATGGATGGGCGGATCCAGCCAGCCAGGATTGAACAGGCGGCGGAGCAGGCCCGAAAGGAAGTGGAGAATATAATCAGAGAAGAAGGAGAGAAAGCCCTTTACAAACTCGGCCTCACAGGACTTCCCGAGGAAATCGTGGTCCTTTTGGGACGCTTGAAATTCCGCACCAGTTACGGCCAGAACGTCCTGCTCCATTCCATAGAAACCGCACGCTTGGCAGGAATAATGGCCGCTGAACTCAAGGCTGACGTAAAAGTTGCAAAGCTCGGGGGCCTCCTCCACGATATTGGTAAAGCCGTGGATCAGATGGTTGATGGGCCTCACGCGGCCATCGGGGCGGATATAGCTCGCAAGCACGGCCTCCCAGAAGCCGTGGTCAATTGCATCGCTGCCCATCACGGCGAAGTGGAGCCGCAATCGGTGGAGGCAATTCTTGTGGAGCTGGCTGATGCCCTTTCAGGGGGAAGACCGGGAGCTCGCCGGGAAAGCCTGGAAAGTTACATAAAACGCATTGAAACCCTGGAGGCCATCGCCTCTTCCTTTAAAGGGGTAGCTCAGGCCTTCGCTATCCAGGCTGGTCGGGAGATCAGAGTCATCGTTAAGCCTGAGGAGTTGGACGACCTGGCAATAATTCAGCTTTCCAGAGAGATAGCCCGCAAAGTGGAGGAAAACCTGGAATATCCGGGCCAGATAAAAGTGGTGGTTATCCGGGAGACCAGAGCGGTGGATTATGCCAAATGATAAAAAGGATTGAACTGACTAACTTCCGCAACTACCTTAGCCTATCTCTGGACATGCCTCCTGGTATTATCATCCTGCAGGGCAATAACGCTCAGGGGAAGACCAATTTTTTAGAAGCCATATACCTGTTGGCCACGACTCGGTCCCCCTTTTCCAGAACTGACCAGGAGTTTGTCAACTGGCTTATCCAGGAAAGCCCCTTCCCCTTCGCCAGAATCGCAGGAGTGGTATCGGGAAGCGAAGGTGAAACCCGGCTTGAGCTGATTATAGCCGGAGAACCAGGCCCTTCAGGGGTTCGATACCGCAAAAAAGCTCTAATCAATGGGGTCCCGAAAAGGCTCATGGACCTTTTGGGGCATTTTAAGTGTGTCCTCTTTTCCCCCCAAGATGTGGAAATAATAGCGGGTTCCCCTGAAGAGCGAAGGCGCTTTCTGGACATAGCGTTATGTCAGGTGGATCTGAAATACTGTCAGGCCCTGGCCCTTTACAACAAAATAGTGGAGAGGCGCAACCATCTCCTGAAGAAGGCGCAGGAGGAAGGTTTCAAGGAGGAGGAGTTTATATTTTGGGATGAAAACCTGGTCAAGTATGGAAGCCTTGTAACCAGAGCTCGCTGGGAAGCCTTGGAACTGATGGCTCCGGAGATAAGGGAGAATCACCTGCTCCTGACCGACGGCGAAGAGAATCTTCAGCCCGTTTACCTTTCATCGGCGATGGGTAAAGCTATTACCGGCCTGAGCCTTCTTTCGCTTCCACCCCTGCAAGAGATTGAGAAAATTTTCGCCAGGAGGCTTTCAGAGGCCAGGGAAAAAGATCTGGATCAGGGGGTCACCACTATCGGACCCCACAGGGATGATGTTAAATTTTTGCTCAATGGAAGGGACCTTTCGGCCTATGGTTCCAGGGGACAGCAGCGTTCGGCAGCTTTTTCCCTTCGCCTGGCCGAAAAGGCTTTCATTGAGAAAAAAAGCCGGGAAAGCCCTCTCCTCCTTTTGGACGAAGTTCTTTCAGAGCTTGATCAAAAAAGGAGAGAGCGCCTCGCGGAAATTGTTTCCAGAGTCCCCCAGGCTATCATTACCTCCCTGGAATGGGAAGGGTTCCGGAAAGAATTCCTGGAAAAAGCACACCTTTTCACGGTCTCTCAGGGGGTAGTACGAGAGGTTGTTTTCCATCAAGCACGTAATCTTTAAGCGGGTAAGGGCCTGCCTTCAGGAGGAGAATTAAAAGTTAAGCTCTGAAAGGGCACGGGCTAAAAGTTCCCGTAACCCTTTATCAGGATTTAGGTAGTAAACGTAAGTGTTATCAAATTCTTCACGCTCCACGATGCCCAAGAGGTGAAGGTCATAAAGCTCCAAGGCCACCGCCTCTTTCTCTCTTCCCACTCTCAGCGCAATTCCCAGACTTGTGTCCCTGATATTGGGGTTCCGGTTGAAGAATTTCAAAAGGTCCAGTTTCAACAGAGAACAGCCGAGCCTTTCAATGAAGGCCAGAACCTCAAAATCCACCCCTGAGAATTCTCTCATCATCCCCTCCGCTTCTGATTTTAAGGCAAGTCCTCCGCTTCTCTCAATAGTACTTAAGTCCCTCTGACCTTGCGTTTGAGTTCGTAAAGCTTGTTGAGAGCCTCAAGGGGTGTCATGGAGTCTATGTCCAAGTTTTTGAGTTCTTCCAAGACCGGATGGGAAAGGGTGAAAAGGGGAAGCTGGGTGGCTTTTGGGGCCCGCGGGCGAATGGCAGCAGGACTGGAGTTGCTCTCCAATTCTCTGAGGATTTCTTCGGCCCGATGGATCACAGGTTTGGGAAGCCCGGCCAGCTGAGCCACATGGATGCCGTAGCTCCGGTCTGCTCCTCCTGGGATTATTTTGTGCAGGAATATAACTTTGCCCCCTTCCTCAGCCACAGCCACATTATAGTTGCGAACCTTTGGGAGAAAGCGCTCCAGTTCTGTCAGTTCATGGTAATGGGTGGCAAACAGGGTTCTGGACCTCAATTTGGGATGGTTGTGGATGTATTCCACTACCGCCCACGCTATGGAAATTCCGTCGTAGGTGCTTGTCCCACGCCCTATTTCATCCAAGATGAGGAGGCTTCTGGAGGTAGCGTGATGGAGTATGTTGGCTGTTTCCACCATTTCCACCATAAAGGTGGATTGCCCCGCCGCAATTTCATCCTGGGCCCCTATGCGGGTGAAAATTCTATCCACAATGCCTATGCGGGCTTCTCTGGCCGGCACAAAGGAGCCAATCTGAGCCATAAGGACTATCAGGGCTACCTGACGGATGTAGGTGCTTTTACCGCTCATATTGGGGCCCGTTATAACCAGGATGCGCTCTTCCGGAGTGAGGTGGACATCGTTGGGCACGAAGGGCTCGCCTATAGTGAGTTCCACTACGGGATGACGCCCTTCAATTATGTGGATTTCATCACTTTCATCTATAACTGGGCGGACGTAACCATTCCTTTCGGCCACCTCTGCCAGGGAAGCGTAAACATCCAGTTCCGCCAGGGCTGAAGCAGTGTTCAGGAGCCTGGAGCCTTCCAGGGCTACCTCGCGGCATACTTCTCTGAAAAGCTGAGCTTCCAGTTCGGCGATCCTTTCTTCAGCGTTCAGGACCAGGGCTTCATATTCTTTAAGTTCGGGGGTTATAAAGCGCTCCGCGTTGACCAAGGTTTGCTTGCGGATGTAATCGGGCGGAACTGCGTTGAGGTTGGACCTGGTCACTTCAATGTAGTAGCCAAAAACTTTGTTGTACCCCACCTTGAGGTTTTTGATGCCGGTTCGCTGGCGCTCACGAGCTTCAAGATGGGCGATCCATTCTTTGGCATTGCGGGAGGCTTCAATAATCCCATCCAATTCCCTGGAGAAGCCCGGCCTTATAACTCCACCAGCTCCAACCGTGGCCGGAGGGTCATCGGTTATGGCGCGGGCGATAAGGTGTGCTACTTCGGGGGCCGGATCCAGCTTTTGGATAACAGGCTGGAGCGGGTGAGGGTTCTTCTCCTCAAGGGTTTTCCGCAGCTCTCTTGCCACTTCCAGAGTTTTCCGGATCCCCACCAGGTCTCTGGGGTTCGCTATCCCCTGCCTGACTCTTCCTACCAGTCTTTCCAGGTCCGAGACCTGTTTCAGCAGTTCTCTAACTTTTGCTCTAAGGATGGTGTCTTTGAAAAGGGCTTCAACGGCATCAAGCCTTCGGTTTATTTCATCAGTTCTGACCAGGGGCTGGTGAACCCACCGGTAAAGGAGCCTTCCCCCCATAGGGGTCCTGGTGCGGTCCAGAACCCAGAGAAGGGAGCCTTTCTTTTCCCTGCCTCTTATGGTTTCCGAAAGTTCCAGGTTTCGCCTTGTGGCGGGATCAAGCGGCATGAATTCGGAGGTTGAATAAGTTTTGATGGAGAAAAGCTGACGGAGGGCAGTTTTCTGCGTTTCGCTCAAATACTGGATGATGGCTCCAGCTGCCCTCACAGCCAGGGACTTTCCCTCCAGGCCGAATCCGTCAAGAGTGGCTACTTCAAAGTGGTCCAGAAGGGCCTGGCGAGCGTTCCCGAGTTCAAAATGCCAAGATTCAAAGGAAGTGATATGAGCGCTGAGCCCAAGGTTTTCCAATTCTTTTCGGCTTGCCTGATCCACTATTATTTCAGCGGGGTGAAGCCTCTCCAGTTCTTCCCGCAGGGCCAAAAGAGGGTCATCGGCCTCTATTTGTGTAGCTGCAAACTCTCCGGTGGTGATGTCAGTATAAGCGAGGCCTGCTTTTTTTCCCTCAAAGACAACAGCTGCCAAGTAGTTGTTGCGTTTATCTTCCAGTAAGCCCGGTTCAACTATTGTCCCAGGAGTTACAACCCGGACCACTTCCCTGGGAACGAGGCCTCCTATAGGCTTGTCGCTTAGTTGCTCGCATATTGCCACTTTGTATCCGGCTGCAATAAGTTTGGCCAAATAAGTTTCCAGAGAATGGTGGGGAACCCCAGCCAGTGGAACCCTCTGCCCTTTCCCTACCGGGCGGGAAGTAAGGACGATGTTGCATACTTCTGAAACGATTCTGGCATCTTCGTCAAAGGTCTCGTAGAAATCCCCAAGGCGAAAGAGGAGGATGGCATCTGGATACTGGCGCTTTATTTTCAGGTATTGGGAACGCACCGGGGTTAACTCTTTATCCTTCAAATTCCCCTCCGCTGTTAGATATTATATCTCTCAGAGCAGATTTGACACAACAGCGGAGGTCTGGTATCTTGTGGAAACTGCAGGCGCCTTCCTCCTGTCAGCGGAGGTATGGAGAGGGTCAGGACGAATGCGGGAACCTTTTGAGTTTGTGGTTCTTGAAGAAGACAAGCAAACCTGGGCGAGGGCTGGGCTTATCCGGACCCCCCATGGGGAAGTTCCTACGCCAGTTTTCGCTCCTGTAGGGACTCAGGCCACAGTGAAGGCTCTCACCCCAAAGGAACTGGAGGAGCTCGGCGTAACCCTTATCCTGGCTAACACTTACCACCTTTATCTGCGACCTGGTCCGGAAATAGTAGCTGAGCTCGGAGGGCTTCACCGTTTCATGGCCTGGCCTCACCCCATCATGACCGATAGCGGTGGTTTCCAGATTTACAGCCTGGAGTCTCTGCGTCAGTTCACCGAGGAAGGCGTAATCTTCCGCTCCCATTTGGATGGTTCCATGCACCTTCTGACCCCGGAGAAGGCTATAGAAATCCAAGAGCTTCTGGGGGCCGATTTCATAACCTGCCTTGATGAATGTGCTCCCCTGCTGGAAAAAGAATATGTGAGGGAAGCCACCGAAAGAACCCACCGTTGGGCTGAGCGCTGTATTAGAGTGCATCAGCGCAGAGACCAGGCCCTTTTCGGCGTAATCCAAGGAGGCATTTTTCCCGATCTGCGCCGGGAAAGTGCAAAATTTATCGCTTCCTTGGGCTTTGACGGCTTCTCCATAGGTGGGTTATCGGTAGGTGAACCCAAGGAAAAGATGTGGGAAATGCTGGAGGTGGTTATCCCTTTGCTCCCGCCAAATAAGCCCAGACACCTCTTGGGGGTCGGTGCCCCTGAGGATTTAGTTGAGGGAATAAGCAGAGGAATTGACATTTTTGATTGCGTTCTTCCCACCCGAATGGGCCGCACAGGAACTCTTTTTACCCGGCAAGGGAAGATTAACATCCGCAATGCCATTTATGCCCGGGACCCGAGCCCTATAGATCCTACCTGCCAATGTTATACCTGCCGCAATTTTTCTCGCGCTTACCTCCGCCACCTCTTCAAGGCCGAAGAAATCCTGGCCCCTATTCTGGCTACAATTCACAACGTTTACTTTACGGTAAACCTGGTGAAAAAGGCAAGGCAATCCATTCTGGAGGGTAACTTTCCCCAGTTCCGGGAGGAGTTCCTGGCTTCGTATGGAATGGAAACAGCTTTACCTCCTGAAGGAGAGGCATAATGGACCCATTTCAGGCCATTGCTATGGGGGTGCTCCAAGGGGCAACAGAATTTTTGCCCATATCCAGCTCCGGGCACCTGGTTCTCATCCCCCACCTTTTAGGGTGGCCCATTCCCTCTGTAACTTTCGATGCTCTGGTGCACTGGGGAACTCTGGCAGCCGTCGTGGCCTTTTTCCGGAAGGAGCTTAAATCTATTGCAAAAGCATGGCTCAGGAGCATAACCGCTGGGGAAAGAACTTACACAGCCTATCTGGGCTGGCTCATCCTCCTGGGGACAATCCCGGCTGTGATGGCGGGGCTTTTGCTGGAGGATTTCTTTGAGGGCCTCTTTTCCTCCCCAAGGTCTGTTTCGGTGGCTCTTATGGTTACAGCTTTGCTTTTGGTGGTAGCCGAACTCAGTATAAAGCCCCGCAAAAGGTTGGAACGACTGAGCTGGACCGACGCGCTTTTAATAGGCTTATTTCAAGCCTTAGCCATAACGCCAGGGATTTCCCGCTCGGGTTCTACCATAGCGGCCGGAGTTTTCGCTGGGCTTGACCGGGAAGGGGCGGCGCGTTTCAGCTTTCTTCTGTCAGTGCCGGTAATACTCGGAGCTGGATTCAAGGAGTTACTGGACATTTCCTTTGCTGGAGGATGGAAAAGCCAGTGGTTTATCCTTTTCCTGGGGTTTGTCGGTGCCCTGGTAAGCGGTTATGCCAGCATAGCTTTCCTCATCTCCTTTGTCAGGCGCAGGAGGTTTTATGTTTTCGCTTTCTATTGTCTGGCGCTGGGTTTTCTGGGCCTTCTCTATTCTTAGCCTTTTGCCTGGAGCTTGCTTTCCCCCTCGGCCTCAGACTTCTCCCCCTTTGAAGGTAGGGGTCTGCACTTCTTTCCGCCCCCTGGTAGATGAAATAGCCCGAACAGGCCTGTGGAACCTTGAGGTTGCTGAAGGCCCCAGTCAGTTCATCATCAGAGGGTTTGAGGCCGGGGAGTTTGACCTGGTCATAGTAGCCGTGCCTCTACCCGAAGCCACCATTATTGCCAGGGATGCCCTGGCGATTATAGTTCATCCTGGTAATTCCGTTAACTCTTTAACTCTGGAGGAACTCAGGCGCATTTATGCCGGCTATGTATGGGATTGGAGCCTCTTAGGGGGTAAAGGGGAAGTGGTGATCGTAAGCAGGGAGGAGGGTTCGGGGGCAAGGGCTTTCTTTGAGGAAAACGTGATGAAAGGAGAAAGGCTTTCCCCCGCCGCTGTGGTAATACCTTCAAGCCGGGAGGTCCTGGATTATGTGGCTCTTAGAGCTGGAGCTATTGGGTACATCTCCGCCTCATGGTTGAACAAAAAGGTCAAAGCGGTGCTGGTGGAAGGGAAAGCGGTTTCATCTCCTGATTATCCTCTGAAACTGCCTGCTTATGCCGCATCGCGCACCGAAGCTGGCTTTAAATTTATAGAATTCCTCAAGGGGCCTGTCGGCCGTAGAATCCTTTCGGAACGTTATTTCCTGCCTTAGGCACAACAACCTCTCCTCCAATCCCCCTCTTAACCTCAGCAAAACCAGGTTGCTTCGCTTTTCCCGTTGCTTTATAATTACTTCCAGCAAACATAGGGGGTAAGAAATGGCGTACTTTAAGGGAATTTCTGCTTTTATTGTTGACATGGATGGGGTCCTCTACAGAGGCAATACCGCTATCCCTGGAGCGAAGGAGTTCATCTCAACCCTGGAGGAAACCGGGCGCAAATTTTTGCTTCTCACCAACAACTCCTCCTTAACTCCAGCCCAATACGAAGCCAAACTGGAAAAGATGGGGATAAAAGTTCAAAAGGAAAGGATTTTTACCTCGGCTCAGGCTACGGCCTTTTACCTCCGCCTGACGGCCAGGGCCGGGGCTAAGGTTTTCCTCATAGGCATGGATGGCATAAGGGAAGCTCTGTTAGCCGAAGGATTTACCATCTCCGAAGACAAGGACGTGGATTTTGTGGTGGTGGGGATCGACTACAACCTTTCTTATGAAAAGCTTAAAAAAGCAACGCTGGCTATAAGGGCGGGGGCAGTCTTCATAGGCACTAACCCCGATAAAACCCTGCCCACAGAAGAAGGGCTTTGCCCTGGAAATGGGGCCATCCTCGCCGCTCTGGAAGCTTCCACCGATGTCAAACCCATTACCATAGGAAAGCCTTCCCCTTTGATTTTTGAATTGGCTCTTAAACGCCTGGGAAGCAATCCCCAAGAGACGGCTGTAGTGGGGGACAGACTGGAAACAGATATACTGGGAGCTCACAGGGCTGGACTTAAAAGCATACTGGTGCTTTCTGGAGCCACCGATAGAAACCATCTGGCCTTAGCCGAATTGAAGCCTGACTTCGTCTTTGAAAGCGTAAAAGAATTGGCAGAAGCTTTAAGGGGGGAATAAATTGCCAGCGCTTTTTTACGGAGCGATAATAAGCTGGTGCCTGGCCGGGGCAATGTGGTGGTGGGCTTCTCGAGGAGGGAAAAACCGAGCGCTTATCCCTGGAATTGGTCTGGAATTGCTCGGGAATTTACTGTGGCTTGCTGTACTGGTGAATTTTAGCCTAAAAGCTCGTTACTGGCCATTTTCTACCCCTGAAGAATTTCTCCTCATAACCCTGGAATTCGCCGCTTTTACCCATTTAATAGCGGAAATAAAGGCGGAAAGGAAGGGCACGGGGTGGATGGCCCCCTTCACCATCGCATTGTTGGCTCTGGGAGGAAGAGGAACCCTAACGGCAGAAATTTTCCCCCCTCCTCCCGCTTTCAGTAGTATTTGGTTCCAGCTTCACACTCTCACTGCCTCAGCGGCTTACGGAGCTTTTCTCGTTGCAGGAGCTACATCTCTGGGGACTATTTTTAGACCGGACCAAAAACCTCAAGGGCTTGTTGGGGAAATGGCTCTGGGCTACATCGGCCTGACCCTTTCCATGCTAACCGGTGCTCTGTGGAGCCAGTTTACCTGGGGGAATTACTGGAGTTGGGGTCTGAAAGAAATTTGGACTTTAACCCTATGGTTAATGGCTGCTCTGTACTTCCACACTCGCTCCCTGCCCTGGTGGGAGGGTCAGAAAACGTGGATTTTGGTTACTTTAATAATGGTAATCATGCTTTTTTCCCTGCTGGGCATGGACTGGCTTGCCAGGAGATTAACCCTGGAAACCCTTTACATTTTCTGAAAAGCTATGAGAGGGCGAAAACTTCGGATAAAATGGGAAGAAGAGAGCGATTTTCTGCGGAACCTTTATCGGGAAGAACAGGACGAAGAAATACGCAGGCGCTTGCAGGCCTTATGGCTTCTGAGGCAGGGATACAAACTTGCCCAGGTGGCATGGCTTATAGGAGTTCATATCCGAACGCTTAACAGGTGGCTTTCCTGGTACAGAAAAGGAGGGATAAAAGAACTTAAGGCTCGCCACAGGGGTAACCCCAGAGGTAAGAAGCCTTTTCTCACGGAAGAGCAACTTTTAGAGCTTGAAAAGAACATCAGGAGTGGGTCTTTCGCTAACTTGCAGGAGACCATCGCTTGGGTTAGGGAAAATTTTGGTGTAAATTACTCTTACTGGGGCTTGTATTCCCTCCTCAGGCGAATGGGTCTCTCTGGCAGAGGAGGATTCAAGGCTAAAGCGAAGAAAAAGGTTCAGATGTGGTGAAGGAGAGGAGAGCAGGGATGATAAACAGGCGGGGTTTCGTAAAGTTAATAGCGACCACGGCAGGGGCATTAGGGCTTGCCTCTCTTCTTAAGGGAACCCATGAGACTGGAGCTGCTACAAAACTTCCTCCCAATGCCCGCGAAGCCCTCTACTATATCCCTGGAGGAAAAGAAACCACCGATTGCACTCGCTGCCATACATCCCCTGAGCCCTCCCGCACCCTTTACTGTCACATCCCCCACAAAGGCAATTATGTTAAATGCCAGCTCTGTCCCAGAGGTTGTTTAATAAGTGAAGGACGCCGGGGTGATTGCAGGGTTCGGGAAAACAGGGGTGGTAAACTCTACACCATGGTCTACGGTAACCCTTGCGCGGTCCACAATGACCCTATAGAGAAGAAGCCCTTTTACCATTTTCTTCCTGGGACCATGTCTTTCTCCCTGGCCACGGCTGGCTGCAACCTCCACTGTCTTTATTGCCAGAACTGGAGCATATCCCAGGTTCCTCCTGAAGAAACGGAAAATTATGACCTTCCTCCTGAAGAAATAGTTATGCTGGCGGAAATGCTTGGCAGTTCTTCCATAGCTTTCACTTACACCGAGCCCACCATTTTTTACGAATATATGTGCGATATAGCTCGCCTGGCCAGGCCCAAGGGGATAAGGTGTATCGTCATCAGCGCTGGCTACATTAATCCGGAACCCCTCCGCCAACTCTGCCGGATTGTGGATGCCATAAAAATTGACTTCAAAGGCTACAGTGAAGAGTTTTACCGGAAAGTTTGCTTCGGCACCCTTCAGCCAGTTCTGAACGCAATGAAGATAATCCGGGAAGAGGGAATCCATCTGGAAATAGTGAACCTTATAGTGCCAACTTTGAACGATTCTGAAGGACAGATAAGGGGGCTTTGCCGCTGGATTGTGGAAAACCTGGGGCCTGATGTTCCCACCCACTTCTCACGCTTTTTCCCGACGTATAAACTCACCCACCTCCCGCCTACCCCGGTGGAAACCCTGGAAATGGCCCGGGAAATAGCGACGGAAGAAGGGATAAAGTTTGCTTACGTGGGCAATGTACCTGGCCATAAATGGAGTAATACTTATTGCCCAAGATGTGGCAAAGAGATAATAACTCGTCTGGGCTTCAACGTAATCAGTTACCACTTGCGGGAAGGAAAATGCAAATACTGTGGAGAGCCTATTTCGGGGGTCTGGGCTTGATGTAAAGAAATGGATCCGAGAACAAAGTTGCTTCTGGCTATGGTTTTTTCCGTTATAGCAGTAATAGAAGAGCGTCCGCTGGCCCTTGTAGTATTTGCGTTAATGCCTTTTTTCCTGGCCCTAGGCCTTGGGCTTGCACGGGCATGGATCAATTCTCTCAAGCTTCTTACCCCGATGTTCCTTGTGGCATCCATCATCACCCTTGCAGCTTTTGGCCCCTTGATAGCTCTGGGCGTGGCCTTGAGGCTTATAGCGGTGAGTGGAGCTTTTACCCTCTTTTTCCGCACAACATTACCTGAAGATCTGGCGGGCGCCTTGGTTAAAATGGGAGTCCCCTACGTTTTTGCCTTCATCCTTACCACAGCTATGGAATTTATCCCGATAATCCAGAAGAAAATAGTGGGAATAATAGATGCCCAGCGCTCCAGAGGCATACCTCTTGAATTGGGGTGGCGAGCTTTGCGCTACTACCCGGCTCTATTCATACCTATTATGGTAACCAGCTTCTCCCTGGCTGATGAACTTGCTATGGCCATGGAATCAAGAGGTTTTGGTCGGAAAGGACGCTCTTTCTACCGCAACTATGCCTTTAGCTTAAGGGATTGGAGTGCTTTAATCGTTAGTGCAATCCTTATAATCTTCTGGGCTCAGACCTTGCGATAAATCGTTAAAGGGAGCCATCAACCATCCTTTGCATCCCGCCCA
>JANXAG010000034.1 GCA_025062375.1 Anaerolineae bacterium
TGGTTGATCGCTCCCTTTTTAAGGTTTCTGGGGGACACCCCCAAAGTCCCCACGGGATGGGAGCTTCGCCCCTTCCACCCCCAAAATCTTCACCCTTTAAGCAGTATCCCCTTCTTTAAATTTGCTCAGAGGCTTTCCAGTGCCCCCTCGCTTGTGAAGGACCATTTCAGCCATTATGCTTATGGCGATTTCCTCCGGAGTTTCAGCTCCTATATCCAGACCCACAGGAGCACAAACCCTGGCCAGAGAGCTCTCCTCAACCCCCTTTTCCCTCAGATGCTTGAAGATAAGAGTCACCTTACGGCGGCTCCCCAGCAGGCCTATGTAAGAGGCAGGAGAATTTACAACTTTCTCCAAAGCGAGAGCATCGCTCTCATGGGACCTGGTGGCTATGACTATCCGTGTGTAAGGAGTTATCGGAAAATCCTCCAAGAGAGAGGAGAGCTCGCCAGCCCGCACCTCATCGGCAAAAGGATAACGTTCTCTTGAAGCGAACTTCGCTTCCTCATCCAGCACCACAATCCGGTAGCCCATTTCCTTTGCCAGTTTGGCAAGGGCCAGGCTTACATGTCCACCACCTATTAAAAGAAGGGTCTCCGCCGGCGAAATCACGTCCACGAAAACATCCACATCCCCACCGCATATTCCCAAATCCTCGGGGTTCAGATCAGCTCTCAGGCCATAATGGAGGAGGCGAGGTTTTCCCTCGGAAAGGGCTTTGAGAGCTTCTTGGATTACGGCGTTTTCCAGTGGCCCTCCACCTATGGTGCCCACAGTAGAGCCATCAGGTTTTACCAGGATTTTAGCCCCCTCTTTCCTTGGGGCAGACCCGCTGACCCTCACGATAGTGGCTAAGGCCACGCTTTCCCCCTTTTCCAGGGCTTTTGTTATCTCCCAGAAAATTTCCCCCATAAGCTTTACCCTCCAATTTCTGCCATTGCTCTGCCTCTGGGAAAAGATGAGGCCTCCAAATTGTGCCGCTCAGGTTTAAGGCGAACAGCTTCTTTAATTACTTCCCTTAGCTCCTCATCGGTAGCTCCGGCCCGAAGGGCTGCTTTAATGTCTACCTCAAATTCTGAAAGAAGGCAAGGCCTTAATTTGCCATCAGAGGTAAGGCGTAATCGGTTGCACTCGTAACAAAAATGCTCGCTTACAGGAGTTATAAAGCCTATGGTCCCCTTAGCTCCCTCCAGGCGGAAATAGCGAGCAGGCCCATTGCCTTTCAGGTCTGCGGGATTAAGAGGCCCAAAAGTTCTCTCAATGTCTTCCCGCACTTCCTGCATGGAAACGTATTTGCCCAGGTTGTTTTCCGCTTCAGATCCCACTGGCATAACTTCTATGAAGCGCACATGCCACTCATCCTGAAGGGTAAGGCGGGCAAAATCAACAACTTCATCCCGATTGAAGCCTTCTAGAACTACCATGTTTATCTTAATAGGGGTTAAGCCCGCCCTTTTGGCCTCTTCTATGCCCTTGATCACATCTTCCAGGTTTCCGACCCTTGTTATTTGGCGAAAGCGCTCAGGCTTGAGGGTATCAAGGCTTATGTTTACCCTCTTAAGCCCGGCTTCTTTAAGCTTGTGCGCGAAAAAGGGAAGAAGGATGCCGTTGGTGGTCATGGCCAGATCCTCGATCCCCGGAACTGAGGAGATCATCCTCACCAATTCCACTATACCTCGCCGGATAAGAGGTTCTCCTCCGGTCAGGCGGATTTTGGTTATCCCCAGAGAAGCCGCAACCTTTACAACCCTGACAATTTCTTCAAGGGTTAAAAGCTCATGATGGGATTTCAAGGGAACACCATGCTCTGGCATGCAGTAAACACACCGGAGGTTACAGCGATCTGTAACGGATATTCGTAGATAGCTTATAGAACGATTATAGGCGTCAATGCAACCCATCTTTATTGGCTCTGTTCAGAATGCCGGGAGATATAGCCACCCGGGCTTCAGCCGTAAGAGTGGCGCAGGAATCCCTTTTCCCCTTTCCTTATGCTCTCTTCCATTTCGGGATGCATCTTAGCCCCGAAGCGATACTGGAAAGGCCACATGCTTCTACGGTGAAATATCCCTATTCTATCCCCCTCTCCGAGTTTCACCTTCAAGTCGGGGTAGAAACCAGGCATGGCCGAAAGTTGCCCGTTAATAAACGTTATTCCCCGTTCCTCCGCAGGGATGCCAAGCCTGTTCAGCAGGTCCTCTACAGTGGTCTCAGGGGGAAGGTCCAGTTCCAGTTTGGCGTAATGGTCTCCTCCCCCATACTTTGCCAGAGGGCCATAAAGCCAGACTTCCACACGCATGGGGCCTCCTTTAAAAACAGCCGAGCTGGCACTGGGTTATGCGAATACCAAAGGTTTCAGCCGCGCTGGAAACTTCCAGTTTACTGCGCTTGAGTTTCCGCGCTATACCCCACGCCTCCGCGCACGTGAGTTTTCCCTCCCGGCTGCGGCGTCTTACCTCCTCTTCCAGTTCAGGAGGAACTTCGCTCAGGGGAGCGACAAGCTTTTGGCCTTCGTACCCGAAAAGGCCTAACTGGCATCGGCTTATCTTTACCCCCATCTCGTCTGCCTTTTGCCCAACCGCTAAAGGCTTTACCCTGAGCTTCCTGGCTATAGCAAAGGCTTTTTCACAGGGGAGCCGGCCTTCTTCCAAGCTTTTAAGGATCAGTTCTTCCATTTTCCCCTCACGAGCGCAACTTTCTAAGGGCTATAATCAGCAGGAAAAGTCCGAATCCAGCCGCCAGCAAGGGTAGGCCGTAGCCTGTTGGAGGAGTAGCTGTGGGTCCAGGTGTGGGAGTAGGAGTTGGAGTGGGTGGGGAAGGCGTGGGGGACGGCGTGGGTGCTCCTGCCAGCACAGGGGTAAAGGTGGGAGTAGGGGTTAAAGGCGGAGTTGGAGTAAAAGTCCATGTAGCAACAGGGGTGAGCCTTGCCAGCAGCGGAGTTGGAGTGGGTGGAGTGGGAGTGGCAAGCCTTGGCCTTGTGATCATGAGGAAAACGAGACCACATAAGCCCGCTATCAGGATAACCACAAGCACCAGAGCCAGCATTGTAAAAATCCTATCCTGCCCCTTTCCCAAGGGAAATTTCGGTAACCCTGTAGACATTTTTCCCTCCTCTAAAACTCGATCGTTTCTAAATTGACAAGTGGCACTTCAATTTCTAAGCCGTTTTCCAGGCGAACCAGAGCTGAAGGAACAATGTATCCGCTTTCCAGAACCATCTCCCTTCGGCCCGATTCCAGCACTTCTCCAAAGAGGCCCCTGTAAGGCCCACGGCTCACTTTTACCTTCGGACTACCTTCTTTTCTGGCTCTGAAAGAGGGTGCTATGATCTCCCCCGGAACCGATATGAAAATTGAAGGAGGCGTGGCAAGGATAGATACCTCATAGCCTTCTGAACTGTGGAGGAGCTCAAAGGCAGGCAAATTCATCGGGATTTGCCCGAACCCTTCTGTCAGAATCACTGGATAAGGCATGGCTAAGGCTCTCTCTATTAAAGAGGCTTTCAGGCTACCGGTCACAATACCACTTACCTGAAGAGCGGCGGCTCTGGAAAGAGTTTCCTCGTCCTGGATGGTGCCACACACCACAATGAAGCCTCTGGCCGAAGCCTGAAGGTTTTCAGGAAGCAGGGGTTTCTCCCGGCTCCCCACGATTTTTAAAATGCCATCCCTTTCTTTCCCATTGCTCCATATCCCCTCTATCAGTGCACCCCTGCTTTCTATGATTGCCCCGTAATAGGGGATTATCCGGCTTACCAGCCCTTTCAGGCCGGCCTTGAGCTCTATGCTCCCCGATGTCGTTTCCAGAATTACCACTCCCATGCCTGTGGCGGCTACTTTCCCTGATACAGGGGATGTATAACTTACGAAAGTGAAGGGTAAAAGGCCTTTCCGGGAAGCTATTTCCTCCCCGGCTTCAACCCTATCTCCAGGCCTTTTCTTCAGGAAGCGTTCCAGTTCATTCTCTTTGACCCCAAGTTCTCTGGCTACATCAAGGCACACCCAGCCGTGCAGTTCAGCCACCGCAATGGTCCGGGAAGGTTCAACAGATTCTCCGGGCCTGACCAGCACTTCCCCCGGGATTGGGAGTCGCCTTTCCACTTCTATGGATGAAAAAGGCGTTATGCGGATAGACCTTACGGAATTCATGTCTCCATCCCCAGAAGCCATTTCTGGATTTTCTCCCGCCGGGCGGGTAAGGTCAGGGGTCTACCCCTGGCATCCAGTATTATGCCTACAATACCACCTCTTACTTCCAATTCCTTCGGTATCGGGCCGAGGTTTAGTCCTCTGGAAAGGTTAATCTTTAAGGACGCCTTGCGGCCGGGGGCCAGGGGTATAACCTCTATGTTCCCCCCCTTTACTTCCGCTTCCAAATACCTTCCGTCATCGAAATGGATGCCCGCTTTGATAGCGACAGTTCCCTCTGGTGCGGAACCCGAGGGAGCTATTACTGTGCCCACCGGGGTGAGAGCGTCACGTTCCAGGATTTCAAAAACAGCCTGAGGGTTAATGTAGACAAGGGAACCAAGGGGAGTGCAGAGCCCCAGTCTATCTACCGCCAGCATGGTTATCCCTGAAAGCTGGAAAGCATCAATCACCGCAAGGGTCAACCACCCCACTATCGGGAAGGAACTCAAGGCTCCACCCGTCAGCACTATCATATCCACCGAAAGTTCAGGGCCGAAAAAGGCTTTGAGAGGCTCCTGAGCGGTGAGGAAAGCTTCCATGAGCGTTTCCCTGAGGATTGCTCCTTCCAGAAGGAGCTCCTCTTTCGTAAGAGATATGGTTTCAGGACGAAGGGCTTTTTCCAGAATAGCCTCAGCCACCTTTTCATGGTCAACTTCTATGGGGAGCCAGCGGGTGACTCTTTCCAGGTCCTTAAGGAGAAAATACGCCCGGCAGGGGCTCAGGTCGCTCTGGACAACGGTGAGGAAGTTGTCCTTCTTAGCGCCAATTATCGTAATATAAGTTCCGCCTGCATCTACCCCCAGCACGCCCCCCTCAAAACCGTATAAGGAGCTTAGATAACGCACTATCAGGGTAAAGGAGGAAAGGGAAGGGATAAGGGGGGCAGAAAGGGTTGAGCGCAAATAACCCAGGTTGTATATTTCCGAAATCCTCAGCTGGCGGTAGAGCTCCTCCAGTTCCCTGAAGAGGGTCCCAATGTTTTGTTCCTCAAGAGAAGGCATTAAGTTCTCAACCAATCGGAGTTGCGTCAGGCCGCTGAGGAGTTCCTCCACAGGGCCATAGGCTGCGCTGTTTCCCGCAAAAATTACAGGAGGCTTCCATGGTACCGGAAAAAGGGGGTAAACTAGGGAAAGCATCTGGGCCATTTCCACAAGAGGTGCCGGATTGCTCCTCTCCGCCCCCCCCGCTATCAATATAAGGTCGGGTAAGTTTTCATTAAAAGTGCGCAGGAGGCGTTCGATCCTGGCATTCCGGCTTTCTTCTGTCAGATAAGAGAAAGAGCCAGTTTCTTTAGTATAATAGCACTTCACAGCCCTGCGGGCAGCCTCAAGGCTTATTTCCGATAGCCCCATCAGCATTACTTTCAGGGGAGGGGGGAAGCTCACAGAGGCTGTAAAGAAATCAACGCCATCAAGCTCCCTTTCCGGGATAAGAGGCATGCCTTCAGTACCCGTAAGGCGGCGGCCAGTGGCTTTTTCTATCCTGGATATCGCCTCTTGCAGACTCCTGAGAGGGTCATGTTCAAAGGTGGGAGCCCACCCCTTTGCTACAAAACGGTAATTACCATCGGCCCTGTCTATAAGGAAGGCCTTGGTCCAGAGGCTTCCCCAATCCACTGTAAGGATAGAACCCACTGCAAACCTTTCTACCACCCTACTGCCTCCAGCAGGAACTTTACACGCGAGATCAGAAGGGTCACGAAAGTGACAAAGCCTGTGGCGAAAAGAGCTCCAAGAGCAATCATAATGAAGGTCCTGCCCAGAGAGGCCCACGCTCTCAGGAGCCTCTTCCTGCGGGTTCCGGTAAAGTAAAAGTAAAACAACGTGCTCAGGGTTCCCAACAGGATTATAAAGTTATTGAGGGCTTTCCCGACCCCCGTTTGAGCGGGATTGAGGGGCAGGATAGAGGCCCGCACTTGAGGCCATAGAGTTCCGGCTATTGCTCCCCCTACGGCCAGGGCTGCTCCAACGCCAAAAAGAAAAGCCAGAGATACATTCCCGAGCCACCCCATCCTGGGCAGAAGCTTGGTCAGAAGGAGAACTCCGAGGACGAACGGGACCAGCAAACTGATGTTGCCCTGAGGGTCCTGAAGGAGAGGAAAGAGGAGCTTCTGTTCAATGATAGCTACGTAGGTTACCAAGAAGGCATACCCTGCAGTTACTCCTATTAGGATGTGAAGGGCCAGCCGGTATAGGAAATTATCCTTTATCAGGTAGCTGAAAACTATCAAAGTTAAAGCAAAAGCTACCCATTGGCCCAACACGTCAAGGTTAATCATAAATCTCTCCTTTTTGCCTTAAACGGCCCCTTTGCCCCGGATGAGGCTTCCGGCCAGGATTATGAACAGGGCAATTACAATGGCAAAGGCTTGCACGGGTACTGCCCTTGCCGATTCCGATAGCTTGCCCCGAAGGGCTTCGTAGAGAGCGGCATCAGTCACACCCCCCAGTAACCCTTTTAATTGCCCTGAATTCAGGTAAGGCTCGGCATAAGATTTCAAACCCGCTATCACCACTGCAACCATCGGAACCTGATGGATGGAGCCCACCTGTTCGATCCATCCCACAAGAGCAGGCGATTGCGCACTGAGCATGACCACCAATTTCCAATCAGTGAATTTCTCTATACCCTGGAACGCCCGAAAGGAATTCAGAGGTTCACCGTAAAGGTAATCGTACTCTACGAGCTCTTTAACTGAAATGCCCAGAGCCCGAAGGCTCGCTTCCACTGCGGGTATGTAGCCGAGGTTGACAAATTCTTCCCCATAACGAAAGCCGAGTTTTTCCATCAGGCCCTGGGCCAAGGCCGGACCCGTGGGGTTCAAGCTGAGGATTGCCAGGGAGCATCCCCTGTCCCTGAGGTGCGCAAGGACCGGGGAGGCTATCATTTCCATTTCCCCAGCCATATATGGCTCGTAATCAAATGCCACCAGTACAGGGGAATTTTCAGGAAGGGCCTCTACTGTCTGGAAAAGCGCTTCCACTCCGGGTGGAGTTGGAGGAGAACCTGAAGGAATAGAGGGCCACCCCAGAAGCAGGGGCACCAGCACCGCCAGGAAGAGAACAAAATAAATAAATCTGTGGGTGCGGACTTTTCTGGCTGGAACTCTAATTTTCACCGAGGGTGCGATCGGGGCCAGCTTAAGTAGTTTCTGGATTTCTTCCCTGCCAGGACCCAGCTCAGCCCTTTCCCTGCGGATGGATATTCTTTCGGGAGGCATAAAGATCGCGGCGGGCTTCAGCACCCCTTTCAACCCTTTCAGGGCTCCTTCTTCCTCGGCCTCTTCCTCGGGCATGCTGGGGACTTCAACAGGTCGTTCCACAGGCCGAAGGGCTTCAAGCCAGGGAGGTATTTCGGCCAGTACCGGAACTTCTACAGTTTCCTCTTCCAGCCAGGGGATTTCCACCTCTTTAAGCCATTCAGCCGGAGCAAAAGGCTCGACCGGAGGAACAACTGTTTCGGCTTCTTTAAGCCAGTCCGGAAGCTCTTCTTCCGGATATTCTACTATGACCGGTGGTTTTCTCTCTTCCAGAGCGGTTACAGGGGGCTTCTCCTCCGGGATAAACTCGGGCTTTTCTTCTTCAGGCATGGCCATTTCCTGAATTTTTAGTCTCAGGTCGGAGAGAAAATCGGGGAGCTCTTCCTCCGGAATTTCCGAAATCACTTCTTCGGGAAATACCGGGACATGGGGCAGTTCTTCCGGTGGTTTTTCCTCAATAACCGGAGCAAATTTCAGAGAAGCCCCACAGTTCAGGCATCTCTCTTGCCCCAGCGGGTTAACGGTCCCACATATCTGGCATCTGACCCCCTCTTCAGGGAAGAGGCGAGCCCCACATTGGTTGCAGTATTTGCTTCCTTCCCGGTTAGCTGTCCCGCAGTTAGGGCAATAAATCATCCTGGCACCTCAATCAGTATAAGGCCTGTCCATTCCGACTACTATTCTCAAGCCTGCCGCTATAATCCCCAGGGCGACTCCAAGCAATATGCCTCTCACTCCAGCCATAGCCGGGACCGATATAATCCAGTCCTTGATAGCGCTTACAGGTCCTCCAAGGTCGCTAACAACGGCTGCGTAGCCCAGAAGCACCAGGGAAGCGCTGAGGAGCATTATGGTAGCCTCAGGGCTTCTTTTCTGGAAAACTCTGTAACCAGCTGACAGGGCAAAGAAGGCCAGGAGAGCCATAACGGTAGCCTGAAGGGGGTATTGAACGTAACGGAATACCCAGCTGACCACCAGCCCGTGAGGTCCAGCCGGGTCTATGAAACCAAAGACTATGACAGTCCACATAGCTAAAACTACCACAATGCTATAGCCCCAGCCCTTTTCCCGACGGAAAACTCTTGAGGCGTGAACGAGGAAGATATTCAGAAGACCCGTGAGCATAGCGAAAGCCGTCACAATCACCGCCCACTGGAGCAAAACCCTGCCCATCGGGTCCAAAACTGGATGGACGAAAAAGAAATCAAGCACCATCACAAGGCCTGTAAGGATCGCCACCAGGATAGGCAGTGCCTTCTTCATATTACCCCCAGCGTTTTAAGGATAACCCCCAGGGCTATCCCAACTATTAAAATAAAGCGCATCACGTCCTGAGCTATAATGCCAGCCAGGGCATGGGGTTCTCCAGAAAGGTAAGCTCCAGCAGCAAAAACTTCCTCTCCCAAAAGGTAATGTTCCGTTGAAGAGTAGACGAAGGGAAGAACTGCCGGGTCTACGGAACCAGCGACCTGGTCAATCCCCTGGCTGTTAGCCATTTCGCTCAAAAGCAAAAACTCATAGCCGAAAGGTCCAACAGCCAGGTGAAGGATTGGCCTCTCGTTCTTAAGAACCTCCGCTGCGCCGGCTGCATAGGTTGCTCTCTCCGGGGCAATGAAGTAGATGCGCCCATCTTTTGCGCCGGTTTTTCTCTTGAAATCGTAAGCTGAAAGCATAGGGGCGGGGTGGAAAAAGGTAGAGATAACGGGAACGCCGTATCGGCTTCCCTGCCTCTGGGCATACTCCAGAAGGCTCAGGCCAGCTCTGGTTTCGGCGGTATCCTTTTCGCCTATGGTGCCCGTCCCCGAGGAGATGTGGAGGGGTTTGCCGCTTTCTATGGCTTTCTGGAAAACGCCCCTCAAGAAATCCAAGGCAGGAATTGGCCTGAGGTCGGGTTTACCCCTCAGCCTTACTTCTATAAAGGCGATGTACAGAAACAGGAGGAAAAAGATGAGAAAGGCAAGGCCTGCTTCATTCATCGTTTTCTCCTTCCAGAAGGGCCAAAAGTTCTTCTGGCTGGCTCAGAAGGCCAGCAAGGGGTTTCATTTTTCCCAAACCTATGAAGGGTTCCAGGAAGAAAAGGCCGTTAGCTAAGATTGGGCCAATAGGCCTGGCAATTCTGAGGGCTAAAATGGCCGGTTCTCTGAGGCCCCATTCCCGTATTTTCCTGGCCATTAGCTCCAATAAGAAGCCGTCGTTTCTAATGTGCGCCCCCATGTTGCCTAGGGTTTGCTATGGTTTAAGAAAACGATGAAAAGCGTTTGCCCACCCCTGGCAATTTCGCCAGGAGCATGCGCCTTTTTATAAGGCCTATGGCCTTTCTAACCCGGCTGGCTATGGTTTCCCCAAAGACCATCTCCTGGTCTTCCAGAAGATTCCCGAGGGAAGCAAGGGCCTCTTTCCCTCCGATCCGGCCCAGGGCTGAGGCCGCTTCAGCTCGCACCTGAGGGTGTGGATCCCTGAGCAGGGTCACCAGGGCAGGCTCAGCATCAGGTGCTCTCAGGTTACCCATAGCTCTGGCCGCTGCTGAACGAACGGTCGGGTGGGAATCCTTTGCCAGTTCAGCCAGCAAGGGCAGTGCTTCCTCTTTCGGAATAGCCCCTTTTCCAAGGCCAAGAGCCACTGCGCGTCGCACCCCCCACGCCGGGTCGTTTGTAAACTTTTTAAGGCAATTTATCGCCTCTTCATCGCCAATATCCAGGAGGCCCTCGGCGGCGCTCCAACGCACCAGCTCACTTTTGCTCCGGAGAGCTCTGGAGAGGCTCTCCACCGCTCTGGAATCCTTAAACTTGCCCAGAAGCCGGGCCGCTTCCATCCGAAAGACCGAATCTCTTCGGTTGAGTAACTCCAAAAGGAGCCGTATCACCTCTTCTCCTCCGATGGAGAGAAGGGCTTCTCCTGCTTTCCACCGGACGAAAGGATGATCATCACCCAGAGCTCTGGCCAAGGCCTCAAGCAGTTCCGGCTCCGCAGGCGAACCCACGAGGGCCTCTGCCGCCTCCCACCTGGCTTTGGGATCAGGCGATCCTATAAGGGTCTGGGTTAGCTTCTTCCAGTCTTGAGTTCGCTTCCTGAAAAGCCTGCCTAAAAATCCCAGAAGCCTCACCCTTCAGACACCTCCTCAAAGGCTTCCTTAAAGGCTTGATAGGCTTCGTCTCCGAAGAGCACAAAAATTACTCTTTCCAGACCGCTGCCCCCAGCCAGGTGCGCACGGACAGCCTTTAGCATTATGCCGGCGGCTTCCTTTAAAGGAAAGCCCCCAACTCCTGTCCCCAGAGCGGGGAAAGCTATACTTTTGAGGCCGAGCTTTTCGGCAAGGAGCAAACTATTCAGGGTTGCGTTCCGGATGGATTCGTGGGAAGGGGGTATCATCTGGCCCTGATCATCGTATCCCATGGCTGCAGCGTGGATGACGTAGCGAGCCTTTAGGCGGCCTGCTCCTGTGGCTACCGCTTCCCCGACGTTTATAGGCCCCTTGGCTACAGCCTCCCGTTCAATTTCTTCGCCTCCGACCCTCTTTATGGCTCCCGCCACCCCACTACCCATCCAGAGCCTGTTGTTAGCCGCATTCACTATAGCATCGGCCTCTATTGCGGTTATATCGCCCTTGAGGATAACGATTTCGCTCATGGCTTAGATTACGTGTTTTTCTCCCATTATTTCCTTTTCGGCGAAGCGGTTGTAGCGAAAATCCCTGATATCAAAAGTTATTGACCGGCCCTCAGTTATGAGTTCAGACATCACAAGGCCAGTGGCCGGGGATAGCATAAAACCGTGGCCGCTGAACCCCACAGCGCAATAAAAGCCCTCAATTCCCGGAACTGTATCTATTATGGGCTGGCTATCGGGGGTAACCTCGTAAAGGCCCGCCCAGCCCCTCATAATGCGGGCTTTCTCCAGGATAGGGATGCGTTTTATCCCATGTTCCACTACTTTCTCCATGAAACTCCAGTCCACGTTCAGGTTGAAACTTGGGGGTTCAGTCAGATCGCTCATCCCCATAAGAAGCCCTGGCCCTTCTTTGCGCATATACCAGTGATGTTTGAAGTCAATGGTCATGGGCCAGTCAGGCGGGATATCGGGGAAAGCATCGGTAATGAAAACCTGGCGTCGGTAGGGGTCAACGGGTATATCAACCCCTATCATTTTGCCGATGAGGCGGGCATACGGACCAGCAGTGTTCACCACTATGGGAGCATCAATGGGGCCCCTGGTGGTTTCGACCCCTTTTACTTTACCTCCCTCAACCTTTATTCCAACAACTTCTGTTTCCAGCTCAATCTGAACTCCAAGGCGGCGGGCCTGCTTAGCATAGCCGTTGGCTACCGAATAAGGGTCGGCGTAACCGTCAGTTGGGCAGTAAGTGGCAGCCAGGACATCTTCAACATTTATATAGGGCCAGCGCTTGCGGACTTCATCGGGTCCGAGCCATTCTACTTCCAGGCCAAGGCTTCGCTGGAGGGAACAACTCTGGCGGAAAAGCTCTACTTCTTCGGGGTCTGTCAGCAGGAACAGGTAACCCACCTGATTGAATCCTATATCTTCGCCCATCTCTTCTTTGAACTTCTCAAACTTTTTCACGCTGTACATGGCCATTCTGATGTTAACTTCGGTGGAAAATTGCTGGCGGATGCCTCCAGCGGAAAGGCCCGTTGAACCAGCAGCTATGAACTTTTCCTTTTCCACAACCACGATTTCCCTGATGCCTTTGAGGGCAAGGTGGTAGGCAGTGCTGAGGCCGTTCACTCCAGCTCCTATTATAACCACATTGGCTTTCGGGGGAACCATGGCCATGCCTCCCACAGGAAGTTTGTCTCATTTTATCCCTAAGGTGGAAAGATGTCAATTCTCCCCGGGAATCTCTGAGGAGTCACCGGTAAGGACTTGTTGGGCAAGCCAGGCATTGAATTCCTCCCATCGCTCCAGCGGGAGCGTTCTAACCCGATAATACAGGGTGGAGTAGTCAGGCACGTTCGGTAATATTTGCCTGGCTAAGGATTCTAACTTACGCCAGGAAAGATGATGGTGTTGCTTAAAGACCCAGAGAGAGAGAACAAGGCTTTCCTCGTAAACAGGAGGGCGTCCGCGCTTATAAAGTCTGGGATGCTGATTACAAAAGGCGTTGGCTATCTCTATAAGCTTGGTTAGAGATATCTTGGCCCTGTTCATACCCTTTATGCCTCCCCTCAATTTAACCTAATTTTCAGACAGCCCCATTTTTCTCACCTTTATGGCCCAATAAGCCCTTTTCTTCCAGGAGCTCCATCAGCCTTGCAGCTCTGTTGTAACCTATCCTCAATTTCCTCTGGAGAAAAGAAATGGAAACTCTGCCGTGTTCCTGGACAAGCCTTATGGCTTCATCCAGGAGGTCATCTTCCTCCGGACGGGGTTTTGGAGGTGTGAAGGAGGGTTTAACCAGCGGTTCCTGGTATATCCTGGGGAAGAGAGGTTCACCCGGGCCCTGCGCCTTCCAGAAATCCACCAGACGCTTTATCTCCCTCTCAGAGACGAAGCACCCCTGGATGCGTATGAGACGGGTGGAATCCGGAGGCATGAAGAGCATGTCGCCCTTTCCCAAGAGGTCTTCAGCTCCGGCCGAATCCAGGACAACCCTTGAATCCACCTGGCTGGTGACAGCAAAACTTATGCGAGCGGGGAAATTAGCCTTTATAAGGCCGGTGATAACATCAACGCTCGGTCTCTGAGTAGCGATAACCAGGTGAATTCCTGTAGCCCTTGCCATCTGGGCAAGCCGGGTTATCATCCCCTCCATCTCTTCTTGAGCCATGAGCATCAAGTCAGCCAGTTCGTCCACAATAAGGACAAGGTAAGGAAGGATATCCTGGCCTCTGGAAGCCATAATCTGGTTATACTCTTCTATGTTTCGAGCTCCTTCCTGGGAGAAGAGCCTGTACCGCCTGGTCATTTCGTTCAGAACCCAGCGGAAAGCCTCAAGAGCCTTTTCCACTTCTACCACTACGGGGAGGGCCAGGTGAGGAAGACCATTGAAGTGAACCAGTTCTACCCGCTTGGGGTCTACCAGGATGAGACGCAGGGTTTCAGGAGTGTTTATGCAGGTAAGGCACGTGACCATGGAGTTGATACACACGCTTTTACCGGAGCCCGTGGCTCCAGCAATGAGGAGGTGAGGCATCAAAGCCAGGTCAGCTACTACGGGGCGGCCGGAAACATCGCGCCCGAGGGCTATCTTGAGCCTGGATTCTTTGCGGCGGAATTCTTCTGATTCCATCACCCCCCTCAGGGAGACCAGGGAGAATTCGGTATTGGGGACTTCAATTCCCACGTAGGAGCGGCCCGGGACGGGTGCCTCAATGCGGATGGGCGCTGCTGAAAGGGCAAGGGCCAGGTCGTTGGCCAGAGCTTTTATCCTGGAAACTTTAACCTTAACCTTCAGGGGCCGGCCATCTGGCCCTTTCTTCTCCACAAATCCCGGTTCAACCCCAAACTGGGTTACAGTGGGGCCACGGTTAACCTCCACCACCCTCGCTGGTATCCCGAAGCCGGCGAGGGTCTCTTCAATGATCCTGACTTTGCGGCGGATTTCAGCCTCTTCAATCTCTTTTTCCGTGTATTCCTCCAGGATTTCGTGGATTATTGGAAGCTGCCAGCGCTGTTTTACCCCTATGATCTTGGGGGGAGGATAAAAAATTTCCCCTGGCCTCTGAGGCCTCGGAACAATTATCCCAGGCTTTCTGAGCCTCCAGAACTTTATGGTTTCGCGGATTTTCCCGGTTAAGATCCGCAGTGATTCCACTGCTCTGGAGGGTGGAAGGCCCAGAGCTACAAAAAGGGAAATGATGAAGAAAAGCAAGATGAACACGAGCGCTCCGGCAGTCCCCAGAGCCGTTCTCAGCATCTCCAGCACGATCCAGCCCAGAAATCCGCCCCCTTTGCCCTCGCTGGCCAAACCCCTTGGATCATGAGGGGCAAAGAGGTAATGAAGGGCTGCCAGAATGAAAATGAACAGGGCCCACCCGGCGGAAAGGCGAAAAATTTCTCCCCTTGAAACTCTTCCGGCCTTATATAGGAGGAGCAAAACCCCCGTAGCTACCATGAGGATGGGGGAAAGAAAAATACCCCAGCCAAAAGCCAGACTCAGAAATCTCAACCATTGTCCCGTGAGGGTACCCTTTTGAGAGGGCAAAAGGCTGAAGAGAGTAAAAAATCCCAGCAGGATTAAAACTCCTCCTACAATATCAAGGCGAAAAATTTTTACCTGCTTTTTTCCTTTTTTAGCCATGCATCTCTCCCCCTTCATTATAAATCCCCGCAGGTGGGAAAGCAAGCCCTGGCCTCACTGAGGGCTAAGCCCGGTGCTTCACGCTGGAGCCGAAGCACACTCCCACTTGTCCCCGCGGCCGCCCCCGGGCCAGGCTGCTGCCGAAAGGGGAGCTCCTGCAATCGGGCCCATTAGAGAAACATCACTTGGAGCGAACTGCGGAAAGAAAAGCTATAGCGCTGCATCCAAGGGCCTGTTCACTGAGAGTGGACAAAGAGCCAGGGGCAGACTCTCCTCTCGAGCCAGTCCACTCCGAAGTAAAGGCTCAGCCCCAGAAGACTCATGGCCAGTATCCCGGCATACATAGCAGGATAATCAAAGAGGGTGCTTCCCGTAATGTAAATATAGTAACCAAGACCGTAACGGGTGGCGAAGAGCTCGGCTACGTAAAGCACCGCTATGGCCGTGCCTGTAGACTGGCGTATAGCTGTGAAGATAGCCGGGAGGGTTGCAGGTAAATAAACGAAGCGGAAGAGGGCGCGCCTTCCAGCCCCCAAGCTCCTCACCGACAGGATTAACTCCGGTCTTAAGGAAGCCGCCTGATCCCTCACCAGCACTAGAATTTGGAAGAAAATGATGAGGAAGATGATCAGAATTTTTGGCAAATCACCAAGCCCGAGGAAAAGGATGGCCACAGGGACAAATACCACTTTGGGAATAGGGTAAAGAAGATAGAGGAAAGGGGAAAAGAGGCGGTTCAGGTAAACGCTCTGGCCGATGACGATGCCTAGGGGGGCTGCTGTGGCTATTCCAAGGGTTATACTGGCCAGGACTCTCCAGAGGCTGGAAAGAAGGTGTCGGCCCAATTCTCCTGGCAGGGCCAGGAAAAAGGCTTTCAAGACCTCCCAGGGTGGCGGAAGTATAGGCCTGTTGATGGCCAGGGACAATGTCTGCCAGAGAACCAGAAGGATGGCGAAAGCCACCACGAGGCTGCGCCTGGACATTTAACCCCTCCTGACTTCATTGAGCATCTCCCTGAGGAGGGAGCAAACTTTAAAGTAATCGGGGTGGGAGCGGTCGGGACCAGGGCCTTCCACAATAATGGCTCTGGTGTGAGGAGGCCGACCAAGGAAGAGGATTTTCCGCCCCAGAAAGGCCGCTTCTTCTATGCTGTGGGTGACCACCACTGTGGTCAGGCCTGTTTCGGCCTGGAGCTCAAGGGTTAAATTCTCTAAATCCTCGCGAGTGGGAGCGTCAAGGGATGAAAAAGGCTCATCCATGAGGAGCAGGTCAGGATTAAGGATAAGGGCTCTGGCGATGGCTGTCCGTTGTCTCTGGCCTCCTGAGATCTGAGAGGGGTAGCGGTCGGCCACTTCCTGGAGACCAAGGCGCCGGAGCCAGGCTTCCACTAAAATGTCCGGTTTTTTCGGAAGGGGAGTCCGGGGAGCATGGAGGCCGTCGGGGCCATAGAACGCCCTAATGCGCAGCCCCAGGGCTATATTACCCCTCACCGTATCCCAGGGCAGAAGACCGTAATCCTGCAGGATGAGGGCCGTCTCGGGCCGCGGGCGCCGTAGAGGATTACCTCCCACGGTAATCTCTCCTTTCTGGGGCCTCAGGAGGCCAGCCAGAAGGTAAAGGAGAGTTGTTTTACCACACCCTGAAGGCCCGATGACGGCCCATGCTTCGCCTCGCCCTATCCACCAGCTGAACCCCTCAAAAAGAGGAGGCTGGCGAGGGTAAGCAAAGGTTATAGCCTTTACTTCAACAAAAGCCTCCCCTTTCACCTGGGCAAATATTCAGCCTTAATTGATTCCTCATATGGAAGCGGCGAACTTATAAGCCCTTTCTCCAGAGCCCACTTCACCACATCTTCCCACTGCTCCTTCCCCGGCACCGAAGCAGACGGAAAGTCGGGAATAGTATAGGAACCGGTTAGGGCGGGGGGCACTAATTTTTTGTCCACCAGAAGGCCTGCCCACCTGGCTTTATCGGAATTTATGTCCTTGATGGCCTTTTCTATAGCCCCGAGGAAAGCCCGCACTGCTTCGGGATTCTCCTGGACGAAGGCTTTCCGGAAGGAGTACACGCTTAAACTGTACTGGGGATGGCGGGAATCATCCAGGATAAGCCTGGCCCCCTGCTGTATGGCCAAAAGGGCTAAGGGATCAGGCAAAGTGGCTGCCTTCAGGTCCCCTGAAGCCAAGGCTGCCATCCTGTCCGGTATCCTCGGGACAGGAATTCCTTTGATTTCCTCAGGCTTCAAACCCTCAGCCAGAAGGAGCTTCTCGGTCACATACTGGACTATCGTGGCTTCGGATATCCCGATCTCGACCCCTCTGAGGTCTTTAACTTCTCTGATATCGCTTTTGGGGGAGGCCAGGATGTAAAACTGAGGGAAAGAAGGGGTGGCAGTCCTTGCGGTTCTAACCACTAGGACTTGAGGTTTATCCCTGTTGTAGAGGGTTACTGAGATCAAATCGTTGATAATGACGTCCAGCTGACCGGCAACCATAAGCTGGTCTCTTTCGGCGGCGGAAGCCACTGGGATAATTTCCACTTTTATGTTTTTCGGGAAATACCCCTGGGCTTCAGCGACGTAGACGGGAAGGACGTCCAGAATAGGCAACACCCCAACCCGCACGGTCACGGGCCTTGCCGGTTGAAGAAGAGAGCAGGAAGAAAGAACGAGCGTGAGCATCAGCAAAGCCATTAGCCTCATGTTCCTACCTCCATAAAAGTGTTATTAATGTGGAAAAGAAAAGGGCGAGGCTTATATAGCCATTCACATTGAAAAAGGCCACGTTCACCCGGGAAAGGTCATCTGGTTTGACGATAGAATGTTCGTAGACCAGAAGCAGGGAGCACAAAACGAGGCCTACCCAGTAGGGCCACCCCAAAGCACAGATAAACCCGAGGGCCACAAGGCCCAGCACCATGCCCACATGGCAGAGAGAAGAAAGGCGCAGGGCGGCCGCCACCCCAAATTGTGCTGGTATGGAATACAGTCCATCCCTGCGGTCCACTTCCACATCCTGACAGGCGTAGATGAGGTCAAAGCCTGCTATCCACAGGGTAACGATAACCAGCAAGAGCCAGGCGGGCAAATCTTCCTGAGTAAATAGGGAATTTCTTACAGCTACCCAGGCCCCCATGGGGGCGAGGCCATCGGTGAAGCCCAGGATAAAGTGTGAAAGCCAGGTGAAACGCTTGGTGTAATGGTAGCCAGCCAGGAAGACAAGGGCTAAAGGCAAAAGGCGAAAAGGCAGGGGCCCCAGCATCCAGGCGGATAAAACGAAGACTGATAGGGAAACAAAAACAGCGATCCATGCTACTGCGGGCCTGAGAGCCCCTGTAACCAGCGGTCTACCAGCTGTGCGGGGGTTGCGAGCATCGTAAGGCAAATCCACAAGGCGATTGAGGCTCATGGCAAAGGTCCTGGCCGAAACCATAGCCACGGTTATCCAGAAAAATTGATACCAGGTAGGCCAGCCTTCAGCGGCCAGAAGCATCCCAAGATAAGCGAAAGGCAGAGCAAAAACTGTGTGTTCAAACTTTATCATCTCCAGAAAGAGACGCAATGACCGCACTTAGCCTCCCAGCGCTTTTAAGATTTCAGGCCATTTTTCATCCACTGCCTTCTTAATGTCGGGACTCATTCTCACCACTTCGGGCCACGGGCGGTGGTGACCTTCTTCAGGCGTTTTAATGGTAGCGTCTATGCCGATCTTTCCTCCGAAAGAATGTTGGGAAGAGGCGTGGTCCAGGTGATCCACAGGCCCTTCCACTATCACCACATCCCTTTTCCAGTCCACATTCCCGAGAGTATACCACGCTACCTCCTGTGGGTTGCGGATGTTGACCCCTTCGTCCACCACCACTATCGCCTTGGCCAGCATCATAAGGCCCAATCCCCACAGACTGAAGATAACTTTGCGAGCCTGGCCCGGGTATCGTTTGCGGATGGAAACAATCACAAGGTTGTGGAAAACGCCAGCCGCTGGCATGTGGAGGTCCACCACCTCAGGGAGAACCAGCCGAATCACCGGAAGGAAAAGCCTCTCAGTAGCCTGCCCCATCCAATAATCTTCCATTGGGGGTATCCCGACCACCGTAGCCGGGTAGATTGGGTCTTTTCGGGTAGTGATGGCGGTGACGTGGAAAGCGGGAAAGGGTTCGGGCGGGGTATAATAACCGGTGTGGTCTCCAAAAGGTCCTTCCTGGCGCAAATCCTTAAGGTCCACGAATCCTTCTATCACAATCTCCGCCCGGGCGGGGACTTCCAGAGGCTGAGTTATGCATCTGGTCATCTCCAGGGGTTTTCCCCTGAGCCATCCGGCCAGAATGTATTCGTCTACATCCTGGGGCAGAGGAGCTGATGCGCACCAGATGGCAGCCGGGTCTCCTCCCAGAACAATTGCTGCCGGAATCCTATCTACGCCCCTTTCCAGGGCCCTTCTGGAGTGCTCCGCTCCGCCCTTATGGCGTTGCCAGTGAACCAAGAGAGTCTGTTCATCAATCACCTGAAGGCGATACATCCCCACGTTCCTTTTCCCCGTGATGGGGTCCAGAGTTACAACCTGGGGAAGGGTTATGTAATAACTGGCATCCATGGGCCAACACTTGAGGATGGGTAACTTCAAAAGGTTGGCTTCTTTGCCTTTTAAAAGCACCTCCTGGCATGGGGCTTTTTTTCTAAGGATTTTAGGCCTTGGAGCAAGAGCTTTGAGGGCTGTTGCGAACTCTTTTCCGCGTCTGAAAGCCTCGGAGAGACTGGAGGGGATATCGGGGGTCAGGAGCCTGGCTACCTTTTCCTCCAGCTCCTGGAGGCTTTGAACCCGCAGGGCCATGGCCATGCGGCGCTCACTGCCGAAGAGATTGGTCACAACGGGAATGGAAAAGCCTTCAACCCTTTCAAAGAAAAGGGCCCGATTTAGAGAGGGGGGGCCCTTGCACACCCTATCCGTTATCTCTGTAATCTCCAGCTCCCGGGAAACATTAACCTTTATGCGGGCCAATTCTCCCGCTTCTTCCAGCAAATCAATGAAACCTCTCAGATCCTCCATGGCCAAGGGTTTACTTCTTCTCCAGCACAATAGTGTGCTTGAGAAAATCAATGCGCCTTATGTTCCCTCGGACGAGCTTCTGTTCTCCGAGGAGGTTTATGAGGACAAAACTGTCGCCTTCGGGCTGGACCAGGATGACATCTCGCATTATTTCTTCTTCCCGGTCATCTGTTACGAGGAAAGCCTTAGCCTCGCACATGCTTCACCCCCTTCAGTGATCTTCCCGAAAGAGTATACTTCACCGCTCTGGAAAACGCAAAAAAGCTTAAACACTTTCTCGGCCTCCATCTATTTCGTGCATATCCAACCATCCTTTGGGCAACAGGACTTAGCTGATGTCTGGTCATTTTTCACCACCTCGGCGCCATTGCACGGGGAAAGAAAGTCTCCAAGGATTCACCGGCAAGGATTTATTGGGCAAGCCAGGCGCTGAAGGTCAGGCACTTTTGGTATCAACTGCCTGGCTATGGATTCTAATTTGCGCTGGGAAAGACGATAAATAGTAGAGACGTTTAGGCTTGTGAGGTCTGCCTTATGCCTCCGACCCTCGTGCTTTATCCCAACAATTTTTTCAAACAACCTCCTAAAAAATTGAC
>JANXAG010000035.1 GCA_025062375.1 Anaerolineae bacterium
TATCCTGAGGGTTGCGTGATGGTGCCGGTTCCCCTTTATCCATTTTTCAGGGCTGTAGGAAAGCCCCAGCTTTTGCCTTTCAGCCTGGTGATAAGCCTGACCTACCGTTGTAATTCTCGCTGCTCCACGTGCCGGGTGTGGGAACGCTCAGCTGAAGAGTTGAGTGAGGAAGAGTGGGAGGAGTTTTTCCGGCGTCTCGCCCCTGCTCGCTTATACTACTTAACCTTCAGTGGGGGAGAGCCCTTCCTCAGGAAAGACCTCGCCCGAATAGTGGTAAAGGCTGCGGAAATTTTGAGGCCAGCCCTTATCACTATCCCCACGAATGGCCTCCTCAGTCGGAGCATCCCGGAAGAGGTGAAAAGGATGTTGGATAAGATGCCCAGTGGAACAAAGCTGGGGATAAACCTGTCCCTGGATGGGGTTGGGGAAGAGCACGACCGCATCCGCAACGTGCCCGGGAACTGGGAAAGGGCTATGGAAACCTACCGTGCCCTGAGAGGTATCCGTCACCCCGCCCTTATCCTCACCATCCACACCGTTATCTCCCGCTTTAATGTGGATAGGATGGGGGAAATAGCTTCCGCTCTGATGGCCCTTAACCCCGATTCTTACATAACCGAAGTGGCAGAAGAAAGGGAGGAGCTTCGCACTGTTGGCTTGCCGATAACTCCTTTGCCTCAGGAATACCGGAGGGCTATGGAGAAACTCCTGGAAGTTACCGGGGCGAAGCAGTTTCAGGGGATACCCAGGCTTACGCAGGCTTTTCGGCACGAATATTACCGCCTTACCGAAAGAATTCTCAGGGAAAAACGGCAGGTAATCCCCTGTTATGCAGGATGGGCCTCAGGTCACATCGCTCCCGACGGGGATGTCTGGACCTGCTGCACGAGAGCAGAACCTGTAGGGAACCTCCGGGAGACGGGCTATGACCTGAGGCCCATATGGTTTGGGGAGAGGATAGAATCAGTTCGCCGGAGCATAAAAGCGGGGGAGTGCTACTGTCCCATGGCTAACGCCAGCTACGCAAATATGCTCCTTCACCCCCCGACCCTTCTCCGGGTCCTTGCCCGATTTATCCTACCCCCTTTTTCCTGAGAGCCTCCTCAATGCGGTCCAATGCTTCGTTTATGTTTTCCAGGGAATTAGCGTAAGAGAACCTTAGGAATCCTTCCCCATATTCCCCGAAAGAGGTCCCTGAAAGGACAGCAACGCCTGCTTCGTAGAGGAGGTAATTGGCCAGTTCTTTGCTCTTCATCCCCGTTCCTTCAATGTTGGGGAAGGCGTAGAAGGCACCGGCGGGCTTGAGGCACTTAAACCCTGGAATTTTATTGAGCCTTTCCACCATAACATCCCGGCGTTCCCGGAACGCTTGGACCATCCTGTCTACGGCGTCCTGAGGGCCTTTGAGAGCTTTCATCCCGGCGATCTGGGTGAAAGCGGCGGCACAGGAGTTGGAGTTGGTCATAAGCCTGGTGACGTGTTCGGCAAGCCAGGCAGGCATAACCCCGTAGCCAAGCCTCCACCCGGTCATAGCGTAGGTCTTGGAAAAACCATCCAGGATTATGGTGTGGTCCTTCATCCCTGGAATGCTGGCGATGCTGTAGAATTCCCCTTCGTAAACGATGCGGCTGTAAATTTCATCCGAAAGGACCATTATATCCCGCTCAAGAGCTACCTCAGCGATGATTTCCAGGTCCTCTCTGGATAAAATCCCCCCGGTAGGGTTAGCCGGGGAGTTTATCACGATCATCTTGGTGCGGGGGGTAACCAGACTTCGGAATTCATCAGGATCAAAGGAGAAATTGTTTTCCATCCGCAGGCGCATGGGCACAGGCTTTGCTCCCACAAAGTTAATCATTGATTCGTAGATGGGATAGCCGGGGTTAGGGTAGATCACCTCATCTCCTTCCTCGCAGAGGGCTAGAATGGAGAAGAATATTATGGGCTTTCCTCCCGGAACTACCACAACGTTTTCTGGGCCCACATCAATGCCTCTGGTTTCGGAGATGTATTCGGCAATGGTTTCCCGCACCTCCCATATCCCGGCCGATGGGGTATAGTGGGTGTAGCCATTTTTCATGGCTTCGTAAGCTGCTTCAATTATAAATTGCGGGGTATCAAAATCGGGCTCTCCAATTTCCAGGTGGATGATCTTCCGGCCCTGCGCTTCAAGAGCCCTGGCTTTGGCGAGCACTTCAAAAGCCGTTTCAGTTCCAAGCCTGAGCATCCGGGACGCTACTTTCATTTCCACTACCTCCCCAGGTTTTTGCATTATTTTACACCGAAAGGCCCTGCGTTAAAAATCGTCCGTCCCCTTAGGCCGACGGCTTCCGGACCGTGGCGCATCCCTGAGCTACCGAACCTTTTTTGCTCTTTTGAGTTCTCCAGTTATAATTTGACAACTGTGGAGGAGGAAAATGCCCTATATCTTGATAACCAATGACGATGGTGTGGATGCTCCAGGCCTCCTGGCCCTTAAAAAAGCCCTGGAGCCTTTGGGTGAGATAGCAGTCCTGGCCCCGGATCACAACTGGTCAGCGGCGGGACACCCCAAAACTATGCACAAGCCACTGAGGGTGGAGGAGGTTCGCTTAGCTGATGGTTCAATCGCTTACGCTTCTAATGGGGCCCCTTCCGATTGCGTGGCCCTGGCGATGCTGGGCTTCTTCCCCAGAAGACCCGAGCTGGTGGTTTCGGGCATAAACCTGGGGGGGAATATGGGATATGATATAACTTATTCTGGGACCGTTGCCGCTGCAATTGAGGCCGCCATCTTTGGCGTTCCAGCCATAGCGGTATCCCTGGACACTTTCTCCCCGGATGCCGATTACACCCCAGCAGCTGAGTTTGCCGCCCATCTGGCCTATTACGTGCTCAAAAAAGGCCTTCCACCCCACACATTGCTCAACGTTAACGTCCCCGCCATACCTAAGGATCAGATAAAAGGAGTTCAGGTAACCCGGCTTGGGCGGCGCTTTTACGAAGATCAGCTCATAAAGCGCCAGGACCCCAGAGGAAAGGATTATTATTGGCTTGGAGGAGGCCCTCCAAAAGACATCATTGAAGAAGGCACCGATGTGGGGGCTGTTGCCAGAGGTTATATCTCCGTAACCCCCCTCCACTTGGACATGACAGATTACAAGCTCCTGGATATCCTTCGCTACTGGGAAATCTTCAAATGAAAAGGGCAATTTCCTCCCTTTTCCTCACCCTGCTTTCCTCCATTTTCATAGCCATAACAGCCTGGCTGGCGGGTGAAGTCGGCCTTGAAATAGTGGTGACTGATAGGGAAGGCCGGCCTCTTGAAGCCACCATCTCTCTGGATGGAAAGAAGTTCAGGGCTACGGGAAGCTTTAACCTCAGAACCAGAAGAGGGGAGCACCCTGTAGAAGTCCAGGCCCCTGGTTACAGGACTTTCAAGGGAAAAATCAAAGTTACCCTTTTCTCCTTCAATCCACCCCTTCATTTGACCCTTGAGCCTTTGATTTTAGAAGGAAAAATTCAGGATGAGCTTGACGGCTCTCCGGTGGGCTATGCCCTGATCCGAGGGGAAAATTTCAGCTTGAAGGCAGGCCCCGACGGCCGTTTCCGGTTAGAAAAGCCCTCGCTGCCTCTCAGCCTTTCCATTTCAGCTGATGGCTATGAGGAATTAAAAGTTGCGTTCCGTTCGGAAGAAGAGCTTTTTTCTCCTCAGACTTTTTTCCTGCGGCCCAACCGGGTAGAAGGTTTTGTCACAGACGCCTTTACCGGCCTGCCGTTAGCGAAAGTGCTGGTCCACACTGCCGATTGGGAGAGCTTCTCCGATGAGCACGGCCGTTTCACCCTGAGGAGGGTGGTCAAAGGCGAGGAGATTTACTTTAAATTAGAGGGCTATTTCAGCACCACCCTCTCCTTCACGGGGACTGAAGCTGCTACTTTGCGTGTAGCCCTTCGCCCTGAGTTAGTTCTGGTGAGGGTGGTGGAGAAGTTTACCCTCAGACCTCTACCGGGAGCAGAGGTTCATTGCGGGGGTGTTTCCTTCCTGACCGACGAAAAAGGGGAGGTGCTGCTGCCGGCCCCGGCTGATGGGGAGATTATCAGTGCGTCCTCTTCAACCCATGCCTCCGCTTACACAACCTTTAAAGGAGAAGAGACCATTGTTTTAGAACTTCCGTCGCTCGTTTGGGGGGCCAAAATTCGTGATGCTTCCACGGGTGAACCCATTTCTGGTGCCTGGGTTTACATTGCCGGTAAAAGGTTTGGCCCCTCCTGGCGCGGCGAACTGAAAGTGGAAGGAGTCCCCCCAGAAGGAGAAATAACAGTGAAGGCGCCCGGTTACACTCTACTCCGAGTTAATCCCAGCCACGGGGATTGGGAAAGGGACTCTCCGGCTTTGAACCTCAGCCTTGAACCTTTTCAGGTGCGGGGGATTTACATCCCCTTCGTTCTCCTCGCCAGGCCTGATAGGGTGAAAGAACTTCTGGAGCTGGTGGATAAAACCGAGCTCAATGCCATTGTGGTGGACGTGAAAAGCGATCGGGGTTTTCTGGCCTGGGATTCACAGGTGCCTCTGGCCAGAGAACTGGGGATAATCCGGGAAAGAGAAAGCAAGACCCTCCAGGAGATCCTCAGGTTTTGCCGGGAAAAAGGGATTTACACCATCGCCAGAATCGTAGTCTTTAAAGATAATCCCCTGGCTACCGGCAGGCCTGATCTTGCTGTCAGAAGGAAGGACGGGACAGTTTGGCTTGATCGGGAGGAACTGGGCTGGGGGAACCCTTTCCGCAGAGAGGTGTGGGATTATAACATCGCTTTGGCCAAGGAAGTAGCTTCTATGGGGTTCGACGAAATAAATCTGGATTACATCCGGTTCCCTTCGGATGGGGACCTTGGGGCTATAGCGTGGGAAGAAACCAACACTCTGGAGACCAGGACCGAAGCCATTCGCGAGTTCATAAAAGCGATTTCCGAAGCTTTAGCCCCTTTGCCTGTGTTTCTTTCAGCCGATGTCTTTGGGCTCACTCCGTGGGTTGAAGGGGGAGGGGATATGGGCATAGGGCAGCGGATCGAGGATATATCCCCTTATGTGGACTATCTTTGCCCCATGGTTTACCCCTCAACTTTTGCCCCCGGTGCCCTGGGTTACGAGAATCCAGCTCTTCACCCTTACGATGTGGTTTACCGGAGCACTCTCAAAGCCAGAGAAAGAAGCAAGGCCCTCGTTCGCCCCTGGCTTCAGCATTATTCCCTTTACGGAGTAACCTACACTTTAGAGCAATTCAAAGCTCAGCGTCGGGCAGCTGAGGAGGCTGGTGCCTGGGGCTGGCTGTGGTGGAACGCTGGAGGATTTTACGAGGAAGCCCTTTTTACTCGCGAAGAATAAAAGGCTAAGCCCTTCTGTAAGGCCATTGCACCCATTTTCCCGAACCTCTGTTCCAGAAAGAGGAAGCATAAACCTGAAATCAAACCCACCAGGCCCATTTTCAGGCTCAGAGGTCTAAATCGCATCTCTATTTCATGCATTCCCTCTTCAAGGCTGATACCCCGGAGAACGCCTCCCACCACTTCCACCGGCCGCTTTTTCCCATCCACAAACCCTTCCCATCCCGGGTAAGCTATTTCCGAAACCACCAGGAGGCCAGGGCCTCTAGCTTTAAGGCGAAGTCTGTTGGGGGCCCATTCCCAGTAATCCACCGGCCTGGGTCCGGAAGAGTCCTCAACCCATGCGCGGGGCCTCGCGTAATCGTTCTCGTATATCCTTACCTCCCCAAAACGCGCTATCTCTTTAAGTCCTTCAACCTCCAGCGGAAATCCTGAAGCCACATACTTAACGTTGAGAAGCCCCAGTTTGCGGGGGTCGGGTGCATACCCCTTGTTTGCGGTGAAGGGGTCCTCTCCAGTGAGAGGTGGTATAGTCACGCTGTAGCTTCCGTATGGAACTCCGGTAGCTCCTTCCATGAAAGAAGCGTAAGCCTTAAGGTGCAGGGGATCAATACCGCTGGCCATTTCCAGACCGTAAAGGGCCGTTGTATGCGGCGGAAGAACGTAAGAATGGGCATAAACCCGGAAGGGCCTTTGCTGCCGGGCAAGGAATTCGGCTACCTCGGCTTTCTCCGCCAGGACTTCCTGCGGGGAGCGGAAATCCAGCAGCTTCAAGTTCACCCCCCAATTTTCTAGCACCAGAAAAGCTATCAAAGCGAGCCACAAGTGGATGGAGCCGGAGCTGTGGAGTTTCCAGGCCAGAAAAGCAGCGAGGACGAAAGCCATCGCTCCCCACAGAGCCCATATAGCTATCTTGATTTCGAGCACCCAGAGCCCAATGGTTAACATAAAGCAAAAAGCTGGAAGAGCTACCAGGGAAAGGCGAGCTCGTTTTAAGGCTTTGCCCTCTATCCCGGCAATAAATCTTTCAACACCCTCTCCAGCCAGAAAGGTCAGGGCCATACAGGTTATGAAGATGCTGCGGGAAGGAACCCTGAGGAGACTTATTCCAGGCAGGGAAGCTACGAGATGAGCGGCGGGGAGATTTTCCCCTAGGGCCCAGGCCAAACTTACCAGAGCTGTAAGCCACCAGAATCTGTTGAATCCGCCCGCGATCGCCAGAGTAACGACCACAGCGCCGGGATAGATGAAAAATTCGTGGAAAGAGCCAAAGGAAGGGAAAAAGAAGCCCAGGAGTTGGGGGAACGGAAGGGAAAAAACCAAGACATCGGACGGTGTCATCCTGGAACGGGTGCTCAGGAATGTAAATTCCAGCAGGGGGATAAGCAGAGAGAAACTGAGAAGGGAAGCGAGAGCAACTTTCCGCGCTGCTCTCCATCCCCAGGCTGGAATATGATTTAACCCTTGCCCTTTAATGGTGTGGCGCAAGCTCCAGATGAGCCAGAGAACGAAAGCATAACCGGCCCACTGAGGGGTGGCGAGAAAGGTGAGGGCCAGGAATACCGGAACCCATCTGGGCCAGAGGATTTCAGCGGTCAGAAGCCAGGGGGTCCAGGAGAGAGCATAGACCAGGGTAAGGTGTCCGGCACCGTAGTGGGCCATAGTCTTGGGTAAAACTTCCCAGGCCAGAGCTGAAAGCAATGCACCCCTTTCCCCTATGCCCTGAGTCCTGGCCAGCATGTACAGGCCGACAGCTCCCCACAGCAGGTGGGCCAGAATCAGGAAATTGAAGGCCAGGGGAAGGGGTAAGATAACCCCGAGCCACCCTGGGGGATACCACAAGCCCGAAAGGGGATTGGCAAAAAAGGGGTAACCGCTGAAGATGAGAGGCGACCAGAAAGGCACAGTATGCCAGGACGTTATGGATTTTCTTAGGTAGATAAAATTCGGATAGTGGGCTACGAGGATGTCGGAATAAGGGTTCCCCTTCGGGAAAGCGAATTCTCCAAGGTAAGGAACCCACGGAAGTAAGGGCAATGATAGGATTAGCCATATCTTCAAAGAAGGAAGCCGTCCACTGTGACTCATCTTATCGGCGGCGAGAATTGCGGATAAGGCTCAAGAATTCCTGTCTGGTAGCCAGCTTGGACCTGAAAATCCCTCTATTAGCCGAAGTCACCACAATACTTCCGGGCTTTTTAATCCCTCTTGCAGTCATGCATAGATGTTCGGCTTCAATGATGACGCCGACGCCTTTAGGCTGGAGGCCTTCCATAATGACATCGGCGATCTGGCCAGTGAGGCGTTCCTGGAGCTGAGGCCTTCGGGCCAGGATTTCCACCACCCGGGCTAACTTGGAAATCCCCACTATGCGTTTTTCCGGTATGTAGCCTATGTGAGCGACTCCGTGAAAGGGGAGGAAATGATGCTCGCACATGGAATAAAAGGGTATATCCCTTAAGATTACCATCTCTTGGTGTTCTTCCTCCTCAAACCCAACCGTAAGGACCTCCATAGGGTCTTGGTGCAACCCTTCAAAGAGTTCTGCGTACATTTCGGCGATGCGGCGGGGGGTGTCTCGGAGACCTTCCCTGTTGGGGTCTTCCCCTATAGCTACGATTATATCCAGAACTGCTTTCTCTATACGTTCCTTATCAATGAAACCCTTCACTTCCCTGTCCCTCCGGCAGCTTCTGCCTGGACCTCTTTCCAGGTTAAGCTTTCCCTGAACATGTAAAATATGCCCAACAAAGTAATCGGGAGCCAAAGGGCGGCGTGTAGAACCAGGGTGTACCCTGCAGCTATGGGGCCTGGCACTCCGAATTGAACCAGAATCTTTATCCCTGGAGCGTCAAAGGTCCCTATGTAACCTGGAGAAGAGGGCAAAGTGGTGGCGAGGTTAACCACTGCTGTCATAAGCATCAGAACATAGAAGGGCACCTGAAATTCAAAACCGTGCATCACAAACCAGTATTTTGTGGTTTCCGTAAGCCAGATAAAGACAGAGGTCAGAAAAACCATCAGCACATCCTGAGGGCGACGCAGTCCTCCCAATCCTTCCATAAACTTATCCAGAAGGCTCTCAACTTTGGCCTGGAATCGGTCCGGTAAGAGTTTCTCCACACCCCTGCGGTAGAGGATCCTGGCTTTTTCGGGTTTGGCTGCCACGAGGAAAACCCCTCCTAAAACTCCGAAGAAAAGGAGGCTTGACCCTATGACTAAATGGCGCAGATTGGGAGCTATGGGCACAAGGGGCAGAGAAACAAACACAAAAAACAACATAACAACGCCATCAAAAACCCTTTCCACCAGAATAGTGGCTAAGGAGGAGCTTATGCTTATCCCTTCCCTGCGTTTGAGGACATAAGCTCTCAGGATTTCCCCTGCTCTGGCGGGGTAAATGTTATTGCCCATGTATCCGATCACCACGATGGGGAAAAGGCTGGTAATCTTAACCTTCTGGATGGAAGCCAGAAGGTAATGCCACCGCCAAGTACGACCCCATACCGCCAGGAAATAGACCAGAACGCCGGGGGCAAGCCAGATGTAGCGGGCGGTCTTTATGTTCTGCCATACTTCATCAAGCTTAAGGCCAGCGAGGGCGAAATATAAAAACAAAGCGCTTACCAGAATGCCGAGCCAGAAATGCCATCTACGGTTCATTTTTCCCGCCAGGAAGCATGGTCCTCAAGATCCTCTCCAGGGCCATCGTATGGCTGCAGGTGCCTCTCAAGGAGAAGAACCGGCAGTTACAATGCCACTTTCCCTGGTCAAAAGTCACCACGTAGGTGCTATGGTCTCCTCTAAATTGGACTTCAAACTTGATGAAGGTAACCCTTTCAGGCTCCTGAGCATAGCGCTTGGCTTTGTAAATCTTACTTATAATGCCAGAATCCACGGCTTCCTCCTGCCCTAAGTATAATAATGTAAAACCTTTCTGTCAAACGAACCTGCTGCGAAGAGGCCCCCCTAATTTGGCAAATCCTTCTGTACTGTGTAAAATTAGAGTTGATTTTTCCCCAGGAGGTGCAAAATGGCTTACATGATAACGGAAGAATGCATCTTGTGCGGGGCTTGTGAACCCGAGTGCCCCAACCAGGCCATAAGTGAGGGACCTGACCGTTATGTAATAGACCCCGAAAAGTGCACCGAATGCGTCGGCTTTTACAACGAACCCCAGTGCGCTTCAGTTTGTCCGGTCGGTGCCTGCGTTCCTGACCCCAACAGGAGGGAGAGCAAAGAAGAGCTTAAGGCCAAATACCAGGCCTTACATCCAGGACGTGCCCCTACAGGAGGGTGGGATTAAGGAAAGCCTCCAGGACTTGATGGGCCCTGTAGCTTTCCCATCTGAGCCCGAAGAGGATAGTTACAGGGCCCTACTTTTGGTTATATCCGCCTCCAGGCGCACGGATATAATCGCCTGGTATTCTGCTTGGTTTGTTAAAGCCATAAAAAGGGGAGAAACAACTGTGCTGCATCCTTTTACCTTCAAACCCTACGTTGTCTCCCTCAGGCCAGAAAATGTCCACACTATTGTGCTCTGGAGCAAAAATTTTAGACCTCTGATAGAAAACCGCTACGGGATCAGAGAAGCCCTCTCAAGATACGATCAGCTCTACTTCCACTTCTCTATCACCGGCCTTGGAGCCACACCCCTGGAGCCAAGAGTTCCACCATGGCAGGAGGCTGTAGAACAATTGCCGGCAATTCTTAAGATCGCTGGTCATCCCCTGAGAATAAGTCTGCGGTTTGATCCCATTCTCTTCTGGGAAGAAGCAGGGGAAATAAAAAGCAATGTGCCCCTGGCTGAACCCATTTTCATCGCTGCCGCCAAAGCCGGGATAACCACAGTGCGCTTTTCCTTCGCCACCTTCTACAGTAGAGTGAAAAAGAGGAACTGGAAATGGCTTGACCCTTCCCCTGAGCAGAAGCTGGAAATAGCCTCCAAGCTTGTAGAAATGGGGCGCTCTTTAGGTCTTACCCTTTACAGTTGTGCTAATCCGTTGCTTTTGAAGGCCGGAGCTTTACCTTCAAGCTGCATAGACGGTGAACTGCTGAGCAAACTTCACCCCAAGGGGCTCCTTGCCTCCACTGAAAAGGACAAAGGACAGCGTAAAGAATGCGGTTGCACCTTAAGCGTGGACATAGGCTCTTACCTGATGCGGTGCCCTTCGGGCTGTATATATTGTTACGCCAGCCCCATAGTTCAGAGCTAAACGTCTATGCTTTCAAGGGGTGTAGTAGCTCTTTCCACCTCCTCCAGAAGTGAAATTTTCCCCTCTTCAATAATGGCTTTGCCTAATTTTATCGTTATGGTCGGTCTGCGTTCTCCTGCTATCTCCTTAGCCGGGTAGAAAGCAGCGATTGTCCGGGCTAAGGTCTCTTTGAGCTTACTCTCGATTTCTTCCGCTTTCTCTACAGGGCATAGAAAGAGAAAATCTGCCTCCCCCAGATGACCCGCAAGGCCCTCTGCTCTGGTCTGAGCCAGCAAGTTCTTGAGCACCAAAGCCACCGCTCTCAAAAGGTCATCCGCCGTCACAAAGCCATAATAATCCATAAACTCTTCGATGCCATCCAGAAGAACGCGAAAGGCGGCCCATTTCCCTTCCTGTAGCAAAGATGAAAGCTCAATGGCTAAGGTTTCTCTATTAAACAATCCCGTTATGGGGTTTAAAGGTCGGGGCCTTCGCAGAGCTTTTATGGCATTCCTTACTCTGAGCTCCAGTTCATCCAGGTCAAAAGGCTTAGCCATGTAGCCCACAGCCCCAAGCTTGAGTCCTTGAAGCTTGCTCTCCCTATCGCCCAGCTGGGTGAGAAAGAAAATTCCCACGGCCCTAGTGCGGGGGCTTTCTGCGAGGCGACGAGCTACTTCAAAACCGTCCATATCGGGGAGGCGAATATCCTGAATGATAATTTCCGGGGTCCAGAGGCGAGCTAAAGATAAAGCTTCCTGGCCTAAATGGGCTATCAGAACTTCATAGCCTCTAGCCTGAAAATAATCTTTGAGCCTTACGGCCAGCTCAACATCGTCTTCTACTATAAGGATTCTGCCCTCGGGCATCACTCCTCTTCTTTAGGCTGCTTGGGGATTATAAACTCGCATACAGGATCACCAGCGGCTATACATTTGGTCTCACGCACATCAAATTCTTTGCCTATGGCCCACTTAAGGCCTTCCATTAGAAGACCCAGAGCCGCATAGCACACAGGCCTGTCAGAGTGGCGTCCGTAACAGACCGGGCAAACTTCAATGGTGTAAACAAAGTGGTCTTCTTTCTCTTCCACTTTAGTCACCTGATCGCTGAAGCGATTGAAAACATCAGCCATGGCCTTGAGGCCTATGCTCAACCTCATTTTAACGGGCAAAAGCTTGAAGGCCGCATCAGCAACCCCCACTATAGCCCCAAACTCCTTAAGTCCCTTATCAAATGAAGCCCTTGCTGCTCTTAGAGCAAGTCCTCTGCCTCCTTTTGGGCCATACATATCTTCAAGGGCCTGGTTCAGAGCGGCGAAATCTTCAAAAGGGAAGGCTTTTTCCAGGTTGTTGGGGGGGTAGTTATCTATGAGGTGAGGCAGCTTGGCCAGGTGAAGGAGGGCGTGTATGCCTTTTTTGCCCATAACTTCCTCAAGGGTTTCAAGGTAAATTCGCACAATCTTATTGGGATAAAAGAGGTTGGACTTGCTTTCTTGGCTCACTTTTAACCTCCCTTAGATGAGTTTAGCGAGGTCTTCGGCAGCCCTTTTCATGTCGAGGAAAAGAAGTCCAAGCTTGGCTTCCTTGCGGGCTAAGACTGTGAGAACAGCTTCTTCTCCCACTGACATGAGGACCACGTAGCCGTGGTCTCCCTTTATGTAGACCTGATCCAGGGTCCCACGCCCAAGCTCACTGGCAATCCTCTCGCCAAGGGAAAGCATGGCTGCCGACATAGCGGAGACTCTGTCTTCTTCTACATCGGGCGGAAGAGCTGAGGCTATCACGAGACCATCTATGCTGACCACGGCGGAAGCTTCTATATCAGGGGTAGAAGTCTGAAGCTCTTTCAATCGCTGAATAATTTGCTCAGTGCGGGTTTTTGATGCCATGACGTTCCCTCCTTACAGTTTGTGAGGAAATTTTAGACGATTATATCATTATCAGGTCTCAAAGGCAAATTTTTGAGTTCTTGCAGCAGAAGCTCGTTAACCAGGTGTTGAAGGCAGTGTTTCACTTGCCCATGAGAGAAACGGGGACTCTTAGCCTTTATTAGCTTCTTTAACCTTGTGTTTGTTTCCCTGTAACTTGCTCTGGAGGGTGCTTTCAGTTTTTCGAACCCTTTTCCTGACTTTTAAATTTGTGGTGGGTTGGGGGAGTGCCTGGCTCTACCAGGTGCAGCACTTCCCACCCCCTCCGTATCAATTCGTCGGCTATAAAGCGGCGATGACAGCGGAACCACTGTTTTTCAGCACACATTAAAGCCGTCCGTTTGTGAAAGGCCAGGAATTCTAATTTCTCCAGACCGCTCTGGAATTCCTCGCTTTTCGTGTGCTCTTCATATCCCCCGGCACGATATCCTCCAAGTTCGTTCCCTAACCATACGTATTCTATTCCAGCCCCTTTGAGGGCCTTTTCCAGATTTTCCCGATTGAACTGGGGGTTAAGTCTGGAATAAGGGAACCGCCGCACATCGGCTACTACTTTGATCTTCTCGCTCCGGAGCAGGGCAATAAACTCTTCCAGAGAACGGTTGGAGTGCCCCACGGTGTAAATAATGTCCAGCTCCTCTTTTCTCAAAAGCACAGAGATAGCCAGTCCTATGCTACAAAGCAGAGCTAACCAGAAAGGAGCAGAGGAACCAAATTCTCTTCTCAAAATGCCTCCTGCTCCCGGGGATAAGGAACCCAAAAGGCCGGAAACCGTCCCTATGATTCCTAAGAAACTGCCCCTGTATTCAGGTGGGGCTTGGTGGGCGATGAAGGAACTGTAAGCTATCCAAGCTATCTGAGAAAATGCAAAAAGTAGCAAAAAGATCAGCCAGAAGAGAAGGGAGGGTTTCATATAGGCCAGGATCACCATCAAAGCAGGAAAAAGCAAAGCCCCTACTATAAGAACCCGCGCATCTCCGTAGCGGTCGGTTATCTTTCCAGCTATGAGGCTTACCAGGGATAAGGCGATGCTTCCTATGGCTATAGCTCTGTTTACTTCCGATTCGCTCCATCCCCACCAATCTTTGGCGTGTAAAGCGATGAAGGGGCCCCATATGGTGAGGTTGTTAAGCCAGCTTATGGCCACCGATGCCACGAGCGCTGGTACAAAGGAACCCGAAAGAAGCTCTTTCCAGGAAGTAGCCCTTCCGGCTTCTGGAGGTTTCGGCGGTTCTTTCAGCAAAACGAGCCGAAGTGGACCACATATTGCGGAAATGAGAGCTGTTCCGAGGAAAAGGTGTCTGTAGCTTACATAATTTATAAGCCATGCTCCCAGGGCAGGCCCGGCTATGTAGCCCAGACCGGCTACAAACTCAAACAGGCCAAAAGCGCTTCCTGTGGATTCTTCAGAGGCTGATTCAGCTATAAAAGCTATGAACCCCGGCCATTGAATGGCACCTACTACGTTTATGATTACCAGCAAAACTATGGCTTCGTACCACGAAGGGGCAAAGGCTAAGATTACATAAAGGGGGATGTAGAGGAAAGTGGGGATAACAATGGCCATCTTTCGGCCAAAACGGTCAGAGACAATCCCTCCCAGAAATTGAGTGGCTGCATAACTTGCAGTCATTAAAGTAAAAGCAAAGCCAACCTGGACATCCCCTGCTCCCAAGTCCCTCAGGTAGAGGGGCAGGATAGGGGACCAGGTCATAGAACTTGTAACCATAATAAAGGTTGTGCCCGAAAGCACCCAAAGGTTTCTGGAGAGGCTCTTTTTTGACTGCATACACGGTTATATTATCACTACCGGCTTCAACGGTCAAGCTACACCCGGTGGAGTAAATGGGGACAAAGGTGGGATCTTTTGTAAGGGTCGGATACCAGGAAGGGAAGGTTACGAAATAATCGGCTCCGCGGCTCAGTATGAATCTTTTCAGCTGGCTTTCATCTCGGATGAAAGGAATAACCTCAGGATTGACAAGTCCTGCCAGGTCTAAAAGTTCCCTCCCCGAGAAATACCCAATGGCCCCTATGTCGTGGACAGCAATTAATGAGCCGGGAGGGGTATTTTCAGCGAGCCAGTAGGCTACTTTGACCATCTCACACTGAATTATGCCCACATCAGTTGCGTAGGCTCTTGCTCCCAGCAGGAGAAAAGCCAGCAAAAGCACCCCAGTGGAAAGTCCCCACACTTTTGCCATAAGCGGTGGCACTTTCTTCAAAAGCTCCAAAGTTCCCGGAACTCCCAGAGCCACCAGTACCGGAATCACAGGCATTACGTAGCGTCCATGCTGGTAACCGACAGGGAGGCGGAGGGCATAAGCCAGAAGATGGAGGATAACCCAGAGGATAGGTATAAGCCTGAAAGTTCTGTTCTCCAGGCTTACCCCCTTCAGGGCTCCCCAAAGCATACCAGGTATGAGCATAACCTGAGCCCCTACCAGGGCCGGAGCCGCAACCTGCCGGATTCGCACCCATAAGGGGAATTTTTCCACAAGTTCACGGTATTCCGCTGCTTTAGCATAGAAGGTGTTGGGGAAGAAGTTCCCGGAGAGGTGAAAATTAAAAGCACCGTAAGCCACCAGGCAGAGAGCCATTCCCCCAGCGAAAGCCAGAGCTTTCAGGGGGTTTCTGGAGAGAAAAGCCAGGAAGAGGAGAGCTCCCAGGATCAAGCCCTCGGGCCTCACAAGGCACAGGAGTCCCAGGAGAATACCCATCCCCGTCGTCCGGAGGGTGGAACGCCCCTGGAAGGGCCATCCCTCCAGGCAAAGGGCCATGGAGAAAAGCGAGAGGAATGAGAAAAGAGGTATTTCCATCCCGGAAACGGCAGCCCAGACCATGTGCCACTCCAAAGAGAGGAAGCAGGAAGTCAGGAAAGCTTCCCTTTTCCCCCATCCGAAACCAACCGTAAGCTTTTGAATTGCCCATGCAGCAGCCCCAGAGAAAGCAATCCCGAGGGAGAAAGTCCAGGCCCTCCAATCAATGCCTACAGCGTAGGGGAAGGTCAGAAGGAGGGTCCAAAGGGGGGAGGTGGAGCCAGCGCTTGGGTGACCGGGCACATATACCCATTCGCCATAGCGGGCAAGATTTCGGGCATAAGTTTGGTGGATCCAGGCATCATCCAGTGGGAAACCGGGTCCTCCGGTGCGCAGGGAATAGATAATGAAAAAGACAGAAGCTATTGCTGAAAGGAACAGGGACAACATTCCTTTAACACCATTGAGAAGAGGGCCTCCACCGTCGGCTGGAGGCAGAGGCCCTCCTTCCTTTTCAGGCGGGCTTCGGGGCAGCTGGAGGCCTGACCCGGAAGAGGGTGAAGGCAGCTATAATGAGAAGTGCTCCATAGAGGGCATATATTACGAGCCATCCGAGCCCGGGCTGAGCCAGGTTGAAGAAATCGGCCATGGGGCCACCGATGCCTGCCCCTACTATACCGGCACCTGCTCCTGCCAGGTTGGAAATTCCCAGAAATAGACCAGCTTTGTCAGGGGGGACGATATCGGTGCCGAGGGCCCAGTTGGTAGCCATGAACATTCCAGCGCCTATCCCTATTATGCACCCGCTTACTATTACCATTGGGACATTAGGCGATAGGAGTAGAAGGAGAATACCCAGGGCGCCCGTAAAGCAGGAGGCTAACACAAGCCTGAACCTCCCGATTCGGTCTGAGAGCCACCCGCTCACGAAAGCAGAAGGCAGGAGGAAAACAGCCACCACTGCCATAAGGATAGCTGTTAAAGTGGCAGGTCTCTCTACCTTCAGGACATCGGCCAAGAAATACTGAGCGAAGCTCTGGACGGAGCCTATAGCTGCCAGGAAGAGCAGGCGGTTTATCACCCACCAGATGAAGCCGGAGTGGAGGAGAGCTTCTCGTCCCAGGCCAACCCTGGCGGCAAAGTAGACGCCAATGATGATGGAACCGGCCATCGCCAGAAGGCCTGCCAATCCCACGATGAAAATTCCAGCACCGGCGGCTCCTGTTCGCCCACCGACCCATTTAACAAAGCTCAAGGAAAGTTGCGTTATGCCCACGAAGATGGCGGTCAGGGCCACGAGCCTGAAGATTGGTTCTGCCAGGGGTTCTCTGGGCCTTTCTTTGAGGGGTTCCTCGCGGACGAAGGCCACAGTTATAGCCATGGTGATCAGAAAAGATAACATTATGAAGCCGATAGCGCCCCAGAGATAGCCCTTCTCCACCATAGGGCCGACAACTATGACCATGAGGATGGGCAAAAGCTCCATGATAGCTTTAACTCCTGAGGCTCTCCCTCTCTGGTCCTCGGGCACTAGGTCAGGGATGAGGCCCTGAAGGGCGCCGTGAGCGATGTTGGAGGAGAACTGTAGAAGCAGGATGCCGACGAAAAGGGTCCAGTAATCGCCCGCTAATCCTATGATGGTCAGGAAGATAAGGTCCAGCATTGTCCCGGCGAAGATGAAAGGCCTCCTTTTTCCCCAGCGGGAAGTGTTACGGTCGCTCAGGAGTCCGGCCATGGGCTGGATCATCATCGCCACGGCCAAGCCTGCTACTCTTACGTAGGACAAATAAGTGCCTTTGACCTCGGGGGGAACAAATTTAGCCACCAGGAAAGGTAAGATTATCGGGGTTATGCTTCCGGCGGCGATGTTCAGGCCGAGCCAGTAAATGTTAATGGTGATGAAATCCCACCATCTTAGCCTTTTCATAGACCGTCCTCCTTATCTGGGCACAAATTTTATGGCATCAAAGCCTATGAACCGGCTCAGGTAAGGCTCCCCGGTGTTATCGCCGAGGAAGACAAATTCGTTGCCTCTGGCGTTAAAGTAGTAGGTGCCCAGGCTTACCCACTTATCGGCGAAAAGGGCCTGATTGATGATCCTGTCGTGTCGTTGTCCGGCGTGGAAGATGCGGTAACGGGCTCTGGTGGTATTGGCGTATCGTTTCGGGATGAAGGCAAAGACCTCATAATATCCTGGCCGAGGTAAAGAAGGTCTCCATATGCCGTAATTTTCCAGCCTGTAGGTGGCATTGTAGGTCCAGAACATATGTCCTCCGTAACCCACCGGAGCGCTGCGGCGTCCTCTGATAGGACCTCCCCAGGTGAAACCAGGGCTGAGCTCATCCACTATTATGGCTTCGTCAGGTGGGATGGGACTGGGAGTCCACCAGAACTTTATAACAGCAAAGCCTGTGTTTTCGTAATAGTGAACTTCAAGCCGGTGAGTGCCGCGTGTTACATGGCGGGTGACGGAGTAGGTGGTAGCCGATTGGTCCCACCAGGCTTCAATCAAAGGCATTGAATCAAGCCAGACCTTTACACCATCGTCGGTATGAGCGTAGAAAGTATAAAAGCCGGTATGGTCAAAGAAAATATCAGCAGTCCAGCGTATGGAGAAAACGTCGGCAGGGAGACGGGGGTCAGGGGAGCCTGTACCCCAGTCAAAGTTTATAGCGGGGTCCTGGCGGGTAAAGACGGGAGGGCCAGATAGATTTTTATTGCTGAAATATTCCCCGTGCCAGACCCCAGGAGCCGGAACTGTTACTTTCTCCCAGGATAGTTTAACGACAGCAAAGCCCGTCCGTTCATAGTATTCCAGGACGAGGACATGGTTCCCGGCGGAAAGGTCTTTCTCGGCGGTATAGGTAGTAGCGGGCTGATCCTTCCAGCTATCAATCAGGAGCTCGCCATCAACCCAAAAGCGAACGCCGTCATCAACGGTTACAGTGAAACGATATCGGCCGGCGGTAAAGTTAAGCACAGCAAACCATCGGGCTGAAAAATTATCTGGGGGTATTGAGGGGTCTGGCGAACTTGTCCCCCAATCGAAGTTTATTTGAGGATCCTGGCGCACAAGGGTTGGGCTTCCTGAAAGGGAGGGGTTGTTGAAATATAGGCCGGTCCAGGCGTGAGGTGAGGAAGAAGCCTCTAATGGTAAGGTGGTGAGCGGGAGGATAAACAATAAGCAAAAGACTATTTTTGTCCGGAGCATTTTAACCTCCTCAGCCTTTCGGCTATAACCTGTTCATAACCTTGCGTTGATGGTTTGAACCATTCACCTTTTACTCCTTCGGGTAGATATCGTTGCGGGACCCAATGCTCGGGGAAGTCATGGGGGTATAAATAGCCTTTTCCGTGGCCCAGAGCCAAGGCATCACGGCTGGGGTCTCTTAGGTGCAAGGGCACCTCTTTAGCTCCGTGCTCTTCAATCTCTCTTAAGGCTTCAAAGTAAGCTCCGACGCTGTTGGATTTGGGGGCTGTGGCCAGGTAAAGGGTGGCAAGCGCCATATGATACTGGGCCTCTGGCAGGCCAACCCATTCCAGGGCGTGTGCGCACGCCGCCACCACCACAATGGCCTGAGGGTCAGCCAATCCCACATCTTCTGCAGCCAGGATGAGAAGACGGCGCATAATGAAGCGGGGGTCTTCACCGGCGTAAACCATTTTAGCCAGCCAGTAGAGGGCAGCATCGGGGTCTGACCCCCTTACGCTTTTTATAAAGGCGCTTATGGTGTCATAGTGTTCGTCCCCTTCTCTATCGTAGCGGATAGCCCTTTTCTGGATTGCATCCTGGGCTATATCAAGGTTAATGCGAATTGTGCCGTCGAGGTCAGGGGGGGTGGACTCAACGGCCAGTTCCAGGGCGTTCAGGGCAACCCTGGCATCGCCCCCGGCTACTCTGGCCAGGTGCTCGAGAGCCTCGGTGGATATTTCCACCTTCAGGTTGCCGTATCCTCGTTCTTTATCCTCCAGGGCTCTTTTCAGGATGGTAAGGATTTCTTCCTCAGTGAGGGGGCGGAGCTGGAAGACCCGGGAGCGGCTCACTAAGGGGGGAATTACTTCGAAGTAAGGGTTTTCGGTGGTGGCTCCTATGAGGATTATGGTGCCATCCTCAACGTGAGGTAGGAGAGCGTCCTGCTGGGCCTTATTCCAGCGGTGTATTTCATCCACCAGGAGGATAGTGCGCTGGCCGAATGCAGTTCGGCGAGCTTTGGCTTCTTCGATAATGCGTTGGAGATCTTTTACCCCGGCCAGAACGGCGCTTAAGCTCTGGAAATGGCTTTTGGTGGCATTGGCTATGACCATAGCAAGGGAAGTTTTACCTGTTCCGGGCGGGCCCCACAGGATTAGGCTGGAGAAAAGGCGGTCAGCCTCGATGGCTCGGCGCAGCACTTTCCCTGGACCAATTATATGTTCCTGGCCCACGAATTCATCCAGAGTGCGGGGCCTCATTCTGGCAGCCAGGGGCGCTTTACCTTCCATCCGCAAGAGAGAAGGAGCTTTTGGCATTTATCGCGCTCCTCAGTTTTTCGGAGGAATTATAACACATTTTACCTCAGGAAGCCAGTATAGAAGGCTTGGTGCTGCTTTTGCGCGGGCGGCTGGTGAGTCTTGGAAGGGCGAAGCTTTCGGCCTCATCTTCCTTATTGTCACCAGTGGTCCCGTTAATTTTGTTCGCTTAAGG
>JANXAG010000036.1 GCA_025062375.1 Anaerolineae bacterium
GCCTCAAGCCGGAAGGAAATCCCGCTATCGTCAAGGCTAAGGGTATCACCCGGGACAAGAAGGGATTGAACCGCTTTGTCAGTAATAGGGGCAAATAGAAAGCCCACAACTGCGGTGAGGGCTCCGCTATATAGAAGCAATTTTAAAAACTGGATGGAAATGATCCCGGAGACCTCAAAGTAAAAGCGAGTTCTCTCCCGGTAAACCCTTGCTCTCCAAAAAGGTGAAGCGAAGGCGGAAGGAATTTTGGCTACAGCCTCTTCCGGGGTCAAGGAAACTATTACACTGCAGAAATCCTCTTTTTTTTCCAGCAATTCCCGAGGGGAAAGGCGGCGCGTTTGAACCCAGCAAGCGGCTTCTTCAGCGAGGCGGACTGTCAGGTAAATGAGCCATAACCCAGCAATGATCCTGGGGGCGAGCGGGGCAAGGGAAGAGAGGAGGAAAACAATAGCGGAAAGTAAAAGTAAAAACACGCCCGTTACGGGCCGATTGATAAAATCCCAGAGAAATCTTAAAGGCATCAAACTCTTGTCACATACTCGCCAGTGCGGGTGTCAACCCTGACTACGTCTCCAACGTTAATGAAAAGAGGAACCTGAATTACGAGGCCTGTTTCCAGTTTGGCAGGCTTAGTCGCACCCTGGGCTGTATCACCCCGCACTCCTGGCTCTGTCTCCACAACCCTGAGGTCTACTGTAACCGGAAGTTCTACTTCAATAGGTTCATTTTCGTAAAAAGAAAGCTCAAGGGTCATCCCTTCCACAAGATACTTGACGGCATCCCCGAGAGCTTCGGCTTTCACTGCAGGCTGCTCGTAAGTCTCCAGGTCCATGAAGTAGTAGAAATCATCGTCCTTGTAAAGGTATTGAACAGTTCGGTTTTCCAGCTTCACTTCCTGGACTTCATCGCCTGAAAGGAAAGTGCGATCTATGATAGCGCCGGTCCTGAGGTTGCGGAGCTTGGTCCTTATGAAGGCATTGCCTCGCCCAGGCTTGTGGTGCTGGTATTCAAGGACTCTGTAAATTTCACCGTCCAGGTTTATTACCACCCCTCTTCTGAGAGCAGTTACCGGGATCACACCTTCACCTCCTCATCGCGAAGTTCGTAATATATTATAGCACCAAGGGGAGGGGATGCAAAGGTTTACAACAATCCGCGCGGATCCCGGTGTTTTCTTTCACAGGTCTTCCATAGCCATACGCAAGATGCGCACCACCATTTCAGAGTAGGTATAGCCAGCAGCTCTGGCCGCTCTGTAAAACCCTGCATCAGGAGAAAGGTCGGGATTGCAGTTTACTTCCACAACGTAAGGGTTGCCTTCCTGATCAACCCTCATATCAACCCTGGCGTAACCCCGGCAGCCTATGGCATGCCACGCTTTTCTGGCTACATCTTCAATCTTCGCCTTCAGTTCAGGATCCACTGGAGCAGGACAGAGAACAGGGGTGTTTTTGTATTCAAACGAATCTGGTTCCCACTTGGCTGCAAATGACACAATTCTTTCCAGAGGATTAGCGAAAGCGCTGAAATCTACTTCTGCCAGGGGGAGAACTTCGGGTTCACTTCCCCAGAGAGAGACGTTGAACTCACGCCCAGCAATGAATTTTTCGGCCAGGGCTGCCTGACGGTAGCGGCTCAGGATGTAGAAGACCCTTTCTTTAAGTTGCGATGGGCTGGTGATCACTGCTTCTGGCCCAATGCCTATGCTGGCGTCCTCTGAAACGGGTTTAACAATCACGGGGCCATCAAGCTGCCACCCGTCCACTTCGGCAGGATCTCGCAGGAGTTTCCAGGGCGGAGTTGGCACACCTGCCCTGGCCAGGATGATTTTGGCTTTGGCTTTGTGGGTTGAACGAGCAATAGCTTCGCCCGGGGAACCAGTGAAGCGGTATCCCATAGCCTCCAGAGCCCAGGCTATGCGAGCTTCTTCAAAGAGACGACCTTCAAGGCCTTCCCCAAGGTTGAAGACAATCCACTCTCGCGGGGGATAAGGGGCGAGGGCAGCCTCTATGTCGGTGCTGAAGGCCACAATTTCCACCGTATAACCAGCTTCCCTCAAGGCTTCAGCCACAGCCCGGGCACAAGCTATTACCCCCCGTTCGGCCAGTATGTCTTTTGGCTCACCTTTAATCAAGGTTGGGCTGTAGTTGTAAAGGACGAGCACTTTCCCGGCCTCCATCTCTCCTCCTCAGGCAAGGCCATATCTTCTCAGAGCCAAATTTAAGATTTCATTTATAAGGCGCTGGTACGAGACTCCATCCGCCCTGGCCACAATGACCAGGTCGCTGTAGTGGGGGTTGAGGCCAGGCAATGTGTTTATCTCCATAAGGTATGGTTTTCCATCGGAGCCCAGGCGTATGTCAACCCTGGCCAGGTCAAGGGCTCCTATGGCCTCAAAGGCCGCCACCGCCAGCCTTTTAAGCTCTTGCTCCAGCTCCCGGTCAATGGGGGCCGGACACAAGTAGCGTGGAGCTAAGGGCATTTCGGTTTTCACCTGACTGGTGTAGAGACCCCCAGCCTCCGCTACAGGGCTTAGATCCACTTCCATCGGTGGGAAAACGTGAAAACCTCTTTCATCGTAGAAATCCGAGGGGGGCTTGACTCCCGGGGGTAAGGTGTTGCCCAAGAGGCCCACGGTGAATTCGCGGCCTGGGAGATACTCCTCCACCAGAGCTGGCTGGCGGTAGGTCTTTATGAGCCATTGAACTTGCTCTCTCAGCTCTTTCTCATCGTGAAGGATGGAGCGCTTGCTGATCCCCATCCCCGAACCTTCCCGGGAGGGTTTGGCAAAAAGGGGGAAGCGCAGGGATGAGTCAAGGGGTTCATCTCCCCGCACAAAGACCTGGAAAGGGGCTGTGGGGAGGCCACAATCCCTCCAAACCCTTTTGGCCATAGCTTTATCCAGTGAAAGAGCGTGGGCCAGAATTTTAGAGCCTGTGTAGGGTATTCCCAGCATTTCCAGAAGGGCTGGAACCTGGGATTCCCGGGCGTCTCCCCTGTGGCCTTCGCATATGTTGAAGCATATATCAGGCCTGGCCTGGCGGATGGTATCAAGCAGGGTGACATCCCCCTCCAGGGGTATAACTTCGTGACCCCCAGCCTGCAGGGCTTCAATCAGAGCTTCCACCGTCTCTTCGGTATCGTATTCAGCTAAGGCATCAGGAGGGGCATCGGGGGGGAGGGGAACATTTTGTTTCAGATTGAAGAGAAGGGCAACCCTGAGCCTCCTCATCCTTCCACCTCTATACTTCTGGATTGAATGAGGATTTCCAGCTGGCGGCGGTGAACTTCTTCCCAGCCCTGGGGAGCCAGAAAGCTCTTTTTTCCGGCCAAAAGTCCTGCCACCCCTTCCTGGCCTCGTTCCTCTGCCCCCTGACAAAAGGCACAGGTTTTGGGGTCGTGAGGCTTGTAGGAAGAAGGTTGGGTATAGGTGCCTATGAAGCCTTCGTAATTGCGGAGCACCACTTTGCTTTCTGACATGCTCAGTAGGTAATTGGGCGAGACGGGCACTTTCCCACCCCCTCCGGGCAAGTCAATCACGTAAGAGGGAATTGCAAAGCCAGAAGTGTGGCCCCTCAAGGCTTCCATAATCTCAATGCCTTTCGCTATTGGTGTGCGGAAGTGGGAAGTACCAGGGACAAGGTCACACTGGTAGAGGTAATAGGGCCGGACCCGGTTCTTGAGGAGTTTGCGGACGAGGGCCAGGATTATGTTGGGGCAATCGTTAATCCCTGCCAAAAGCACAGACTGGCTCCCCAGAGGAATCCCGGCATCAGCCAGGAGAGCAAGAGCCCTTTCTACCTCGGGGGTAATTTCCCGGGGATGGTTGAAGTGGATGTTCATCCACAGAGGATGGTAGCGGCGGAGCATTTCCACCAACTCTTCGGTAATGCGCTGGGGTAGGAAAACAGGAATTCTTGTCCCGATGCGGATTATTTCTACGTGGGGGATTGCCCTTAACTTTTTGAGAAGCATTTCCAATATGTGCTGAGGCAGGATTAACGGGTCGCCCCCGGAGATAAGCACATCTCTGACCTGGGGCGTTGCGGCTATGTAGGCAATCTGGCGTTCGTAATCGGAAAGGGAAAATTGAGTTTTGGGGTTGCCCACCACGCGGCTTCGGGTACAGTAACGGCAGTAGCTGGCGCACTGGGTGGTAACCAGCATCAGGACTCTGTCAGGGTAGCGGTGGACGAGGCCAGGAACCGGGGAATGGGAATCTTCAGCCAGGGGATCTTCCATTTCCTCAGGGGAGATGAAGAATTCCCTTACGGTGGGAACAACCTGACGCCTTATAGGGCAGTTTGGGTCATCAGGGTCTATAAGGCTTGCTAAATAAGGGGTTATATCAACCCTTAGGCGGGTTGGGGCTGAGAGGGCTTCTTCCTCTTCAGGGGTAAGATTAATAACCTTGGAAAAGTCTTCTTTTGTCCGCAGGCGATGGGTAAGTTGCCATCGCCAATCGTTCCACTTCTCAAGAGGCACCTCCTCCCAGGGATGAGGGGGCCTCCTACGTCCTGGGGGCTCCTCAATATCCCTCCTCATCTCCTCCCTCCTCCTCTTCTTCCCACTCTTCTTCCCATTCTTCCTCTTCTTCAAAGAGGAAGTCCAGTTCCAAAGGTTTGACACTCACCACCTCAAGCTCTGTTCCGCAGCTCGGACAGACCACGATCTGCCCCAGACGAGGGGCTTGAATGGTAATTTCTTCGTCGCAGTTTGGACAGAAAGCTGCAGGCATTTTTACCTCCTGACGGTGAATTTTAATCAGAGTGTGATGATAGCATGGTAATGTGGAAAAAACGTTTAAAATTGGTATCAAAGCCGTTGAAAATTGGCCGATGGTGTGCGAATTTTTGCACATCCTCACTCGGAAGGGCTGAAGGAATAGCCCACCCCTGGAATGGTGTGAATGTAGCGGGGGCGATGGGGGTCGGGCTCTATTTTTGCCCTCAGTCTGCTTATGAGCCCCCTTACCAGGTCTTTATCCCCCCTTCCGGTGTATCCCCAGACCCTTTCCACTATGGTTTCCACAGGTAAAACCTGGCCTTTATGGAGCATAAGGGCGTAAAGGAGGCGGAATTCCAGGTGGGTAAGGCGAACTGGAGCTTTCCCCTCAACCTCAACAGTTCTGCTGATGGGGTCAAGAGTCAGGCCAGCTGTGCTCCAGAGGGGAGTCTTCTGGGGTACCGCACCGGAAGCCCGACGCACGAGGGCTTTCAACTGCGCAATGAGAACAGGAATGCTGAAAGGCCTGATGATGACCAGATCGGCTCCAGCTTCCAGAAGGGCACAGTGGAGGCTTTCGCTTATTGGGTCAAGGATTAGGACAAGGGGAACGCCCGTTTCTGAACGTATCTGCCGGACATAAGGGAGGGGATCGCCTTCTGGAGGGACAAGGAGGATGAGATCGGCGGGTCTTTCAAGCCAAGACTTGAGAGCTTTTCCCAGGTCTCTGGCCTGGATGACCATGAAGTCGGCCCTCTGGAGGGCCAGAGCCAGCACCGCCCCTTCGTCAGGATCGCGGGGCACCAGAAGCGCGAACATCTATTTCCCTCAGGAGTTCCCAAACGAACTTCTCGGTTTTTTCCAGCACCTCTGGATCCAAATTCTCCACAGTGTCCGCTGGGCGATGCCAGCCGGGAAGTATCCCGTCTCTCCTGAGGCCCACAAGGGTGAGAACACGAAAGCCGTGCTTTACCCCAATAGCCCCCTCAGTATAGGCTCCCCGGAAAGATTTGGAATAAGCTCCAAGTTCTGGATAGGATGAGGCGATTTTATCGGCTAAAGCCAGAAGTTCCCGGTCGCTGCGAGAGGTCAAAAGGAAAGTTTCTTTTACAATGTAAACGGGACCAGCTCCCTTCCCTCCTACACTATCCAGGACCAGCCATATAGCTCTGCCCAGCTCCTTTTTGTGGGCTCTGGCAAAGGCTTCCGCACCGTAACACCCCACTTCTTCGCATCCTGAAAGCACCACCCATACTTCAGTTCTTTCCAGGGGCGATCTGGCCAGCCTGCTGGCAATATTCAGGACTATTCCGGCGCCGCTGGCATTATCATTGGCCCCGGGAGTATAAGGGGTGAAATCAGCCTGGAGCGTGATGAGGAATATGCCCAAAATTATAAGAGCGAAAGGAAGGGAGGCAAATTTAAGGGCGGGGAGAGGAAAAAAGGTTCCAGCCAGGAAGAGCCCGGTAAGGGCCAGAGCCGAGATCAGGCCGAGAGGCACGAGGACTGTGAACAGTTTGAGCCAGCGCTCCGAAGAAAAAACCAGAGGTGTTCGGTGGGTATCAAGGTGTCCCATCAAGACCACTTTTTCCCGAACCTCGCCTTTCGGAGGTATTCGTGCCACAACGTTCTGGCTCCGACCTCTGGGAAGTAAAAGGCGTAGGGGACTAGGCCTGAAAGTCAATTCCAGAAGGACAGAAATAAGAGAAATGAACGTCAGAACAAAAGCGATTAAAGCTCCCCATCGTTCTATTGCGAAGAAAAGGATTTCACTGAGCAGAGCGAGGAAGGAGAAAAGAGCATAGGGATGCCAGGCAGATCGGGCGCTTGAAAAAGGTTCAAGGGCCGGATTTAAACCTTCCTGGGCTAAGACTTTGAAGGCGTAATGGGCAGCCTCGATCTCCTTCTCAGTAGTGGAGCCCCTCGGGCCGATGTTTTCTGCCAGGTAGCGGACATGTTCCATGGCCGACATAGCCCAACCTCCCCGAATTTAAACCAAAGTTAGTTTAGCATTAAGGTTTTCGAAAGTCAAAAACCCCCGAGATGTTTGAAGCTTTGTCCGCGGGAAACTTATCCCCTTCGTGCTCTCAAGGGTTCGGAGTTGCTTGCAGCCACACTTTTGTGGGTCCTTATCGCGATGTTGAATTTGCCATTATTCGCGCTGTAGTTTATAATATTATTCGGTGTTCCCCAAAACCGACGGAGGTTAGAGAAATGGCAAAGCTGCTGAGGATAAACATGACAGACCTTTCCGCCAGGTTCGAAGATTTACCCGAAAAATATAAGTATCTGGCGGGAAGAGCTTTGACCACGGCGATAATCTGCGACGAAGTTGACCCTACCTGTCACCCCCTTGGTCCCAATAACAAAATAGTTCTGGCCCCGGGAATTGTCACTGGGACCAATGCTCCTACAAGCGGTAGGGTTTCCGTAGGAACTAAATCCCCCCTTACGGGTACTATAAAAGAGACCAATGCCGGTTCCGACTGGCCTCAACGCCTTGCTCGCCTGGGAATAAGGGGGGTGATTATTGAGGGTTATCCGAAGGAGCCCGGGAAATTCTGGCTCATCCACATCTCCAAGGACGGCGTCAAGTTTGAGCCCGCTGACGAATATTTGGGCAAGGGCCTCTACGAGGTTTACCCCAAGCTTTTTGAGCGCTTCGGCCGCAAAGTCAGCATCATGGGAATAGGGGTGGCCGGCGAAATGAGAATGGCTATGGCCGGAGTTTGCTTCAACGACATTGAGAGGAGGCCAAGCCGCTACGCTGGCCGCGGTGGTGCTGGTGCTGCGCTGGGCGCTAAAGGGGTAAAGTTCATCGTTGTGGATGACGAAGGAGGCCCCGGTGTAGAAATCGCCAACCCCGAGCTCTTTGAGCAGGGCCGGAAGAAACTCCTGGAAGCTCTCCGCACCCACGATATTACCAAGCCCAAGGGCGCTCTGAACACCTACGGTACTGCCGTCCTGGTTAACATCATAAACGAAGCAGGAGCTTACCCCACCCGCAACTTCCGGGAGGGCCGCTTTGAGGGTGCCGCTGCCACTTCCGGCGAAGCCATCTTTGAGACCAATAAGAAGCGCCTGGGCAAGGAGCTCTACAACCACGCATGCCACCCCGGCTGTGTGATCCAGTGCTCCAACACTTATTACGATGAAGAGGGTAAGGAAATCGTCTCCTGTGTTGAGTACGAGACCACCTGGGCGGTAGGGGCCAACTGCGGCATTGACAACCTGGACGCCATTGCCAAACTGACCTGGCTCTGTAACGACCTGGGCCTTGACACTATTGAGACCGGTGGCACAATTGGAGTAGCTATGGACGCTGGTCTCCTGCCCTTCGGCGACTGGCAGGGAGCTATCCGCTTGCTGGATGAGGATGTACGTAAGGGAACTCCCTTGGGCCGGATCATTGGCAACGGTGCCGCCTTCACCGGCAGGGCTTTCGGCTGGCATCGTGTTCCCGGCGTGAAGGGCCAGAACATGCCCGCTTATGAGCCACGAGCCGTAAAGGGCATCGGCGTTACCTACGCCACCTCCACGATGGGCGCTGACCACACCGCCGGCTACACCATCGCACCGGAGATCCTCAGCGTGGGTGGCAAAGTGGACCCGAGGGATGTGAAGAAAGGAGAGCTTTCCCGCAACTTCCAGGCCACTACCGCTTTCATTGACTCTACAGGCCACTGCCTCTTCATCGCTTTCGCCATCCTGGATATTCCCAGCGGTTTTGAAGGGCTCATTGAGGAGTGCAACGGCGTCCTGGGCACCAGCTGGACAGCCGATGACGTTGTCAAATATGGGCTTGACATCCTGAAGAAGGAGAGGCTCTTCAACGAGGCCGCCGGCTTCACCAAAGCCCATGACCGCATTCCTGAATTCATGAAGTATGAGCCACTTCCTCCTCACAATGTGGTCTGGGATGTGCCAGATGAGGAGCTGGATAAGGTTTATGCATTCTAAAGGATGAAAAGGGGGGAACACCAGGGCGGGCTCTGTGCCCGCCCTTTTTGTTAACTGGATATCACCTCAATATACTTCTTCCGGAAGCTTTCCACTTCAAGTTCTCCGCCGGGCACTTCCATTACAAACCAGCCTTTATGGAGGATAAGAACTCTGTGGGCTAAAGCGAGCACTTCATCTACCTGATGGGTGGTCATTATAACCGTGCGCTTTTCCATAGGAAGCCTCTTTAGTAAATCCAGAAGCACCTCAGCGGCTTTCTGGTCCAGGCCAGTAAAAGGCTCATCCAAAAGAAGGAGCTGGGGGTCATGGAGGAGAGCACGAGCGATGGCAAGCCTCTGGAGCATCCCGCGGGAAAAAGTTCGCACTCTTTCCTCTTTCCTATCTTCAAGCCCTACCAGGCTGAGGAGTTCCTCCGAGCGTCTTTCCGGCTCTGGCACTGAAAAAAGACTGGCATAAAAAAGCAGGTTTTCCCTGGCCGTAAGCTCATCGTAGAGAAAGGGGCTGTGGGTTAAAAGGCCCACTTTTCTACGAGCCTCTGAGGCTTTCTCTGGCAGCTGGAACCCACAAACTTTTATTCTGCCCCTATCGGGTTTTATAATTGTGGCGATTATCCGGAGGAGGGTTGTTTTCCCGGCCCCGTTAGGGCCCATTATTATTACGAATTCCCCTTGTTTTACTACAAGGTCAATTCCCCTTAAAACTTCCCGCCGGCCAAAAGCCTTTGCAAGCCCCTCTATTTCCACCATCCCGTTCAACCCGTCACAGTTTATCGGCCTCGCTCCCCGAGCAGCTGTTATGATAAAAACACGGTGAAAAGCTCCCGCCTCACGGTCTCTACCCTGGCTTCAAGTTCCTGCCCTCGCCGGTTAATTTTCCCTCTATTTTGTCTAAATGCTCCCCTTCGGTGAGTTCCCTCTGGACCTTCCGCCAGGAAAGCTTCACCCTTTCAGAAATTCCAGCAAAATCCGGTTGAAAGCCTCTGGATTGTCAGCGATGATGCCATGCCCGCTTCCTTCCACGATTATATGCTTGGCTCCTGGGATAGCCCTGGCCATCTCTTCCTGAACTTTGGGGTGGACTGTTGTATCTTCGGCTCCTGTGACCACCAGAACAGGCATGTTCAATTCCTTGAGCCGGGGAAAAACATTAAACTTCTGAAGGGATTTCAGAGCCGAACGGTAAGAATAAGGGTTGGTGTGGAGGATGCGCTGTCTCAGATTGTTACGGAGGGCTTCCTGGCCTGGGTGGGGGAAAACCCGCCTGGCCACTATTTCGGCCTGCTTCTCAAGCCCCAAAAGGGAAATCAACAAGAGCCTTGTGAAAAGGTATAAAACTTCCCTCAGGCTTGTGAACCTCATCCGGGCAAAAGTGTTTACCAGAACCAGTTTGCTAACCAGATCCCTATGGTCAAGAGCGAGCTGGAGGGCCACTGCCCCACCCATGGATATCCCCACCACGTGGGCAGGATAAGCATTGAGCTTCTTGAGGAAGATAGCCATATCATCAGCCATGGCCTTCACCGTAATTTTGGGCGGAGCACTGGAGCGTCCAAAACCCCTCAGATCCGGTGCAAGGACCCGAAACCCAGCCCTGGAGAGAGCTTCAAACTGGAAAAACCAATCGGCCCCAGCGGAGCCAAGGCCGTGGAGAAGGAGAACCGGAGGGGAACCTGGGGGGTTTACCTCCTCATAGTGGATGCAGACGTGTTCGGAGATATCCATCGCTGGCATATCGTCCTCCTTCAGCATATGCGGGGTAATTGCTCACCGCTCAGCATGTCCACCACCCTCATACCCCCTATCCTGCTCCGCAGGATCACCTGCCCTGGATGCTCTTCCACCACTTCCCCAATTATAGCCGCTTCCTGGCCCAAAGGATGAGCCCGCATGGCCTCCAGCACCTCTTCCGCTTTATCCCGTGCTACAATAACCAGGCATTTCCCCTCATTAGCCACATAGAGAGGGTCGAGCCCGAGGATTTCACAAGCTCCTTTTACCTCTTCCCAGATAGGGATAGAGGCTTCATCAAGAAGTATACCCACCCTGGCTCTGGAGGCTATTTCATTAAGAGCGCTGGCCAGCCCCCCCCTCGTGGGATCCCTGAGAACATGGACTCTATCCCCACCTACCTCCAAAATCCTGGCCACAAGGTCATGCAGAGGAGCTGTATCGCTGAGGAGGGTGGTCTCAAATTCTAACCCTTCCCTTACCGACATTATGGCGATTCCGTGCACTGCTATAGCGCCGTTTATGAGGATTAAATCCCCGGGCCTTGCCCTTTTGGGGGAGATGTGAATTCCAGGCGGAATCAAGCCTATACCCGTGGTGTTTATGAAAACCCCATCACCTTTGCCCCTATCTACCACTTTGGTATCGCCGGTGACGATGGGAACGCCGGCTCTGCTGGCGGCTTCCTTCATAGATTCTACAACCCGGCACAGGTCTTCCATGGGAAACCCTTCTTCCAGAATGAACCCAGCCGAAAGGGCCAGGGGCCTCGCTCCGCACATAGCCAGGTCATTTACCGTCCCATGAACTGCCAGACAGCCGATGTCCCCACCGGGGAAGAAAATGGGACTAACCACAAAGGAATCGGTAGTGAAAGCAAGGCGCACCCCACCAACCTCCAGGATTGCTCCATCGTGGAGGGGTTCCAGGGCGGGATTAGCAAACGCTGGAAGAAAGATCCGCTCTATGAGCATGTGGGTGAGTTTTCCCCCGCCTCCATGAGCCAGAAGGACTGTAGGATACTCGGATATCGGGATTGGGCACTGGAAGGTCATCGCTCCCTCCCGTACTGATAATAGGCGGCGCAGGCTCCTTCGGAGGAAACCATAGGAGCACCCAGGGGGTGCTCGGGTGTGCAATCTCTTCCGAAAGCAGGGCAATCGTAAGGCTTCTTTTTCCCTTGGAGTATATCGCCAGCAATGCAAACGGGGGATTCGGAAACCGTTATTCCCTGGAGGCCAAATCGCCTTTCAGCATCAAACTCGGAAAACTCTGGCTTCAGACAAAGCCCTCCACCACGCACAAGGCCAATCCCCCGCCACTGACGGTCGCAGATCTGAAAGACCTCCCCCATAAGCCTCTGGGCCTGGAGGTTACCTTCCCTCCGGACCGAACGGACATACTGGTTTTCTACGCCCCATCGGCCCTCCTCCAGGGCCCTGAGGACCATGTAAATGCCCTGGAGAAGGTCCAAAGGCTCAAAACCTGTGACCACGATGGGAACCCGGTATTTTTCGGCTATAGGTTCATATTCCCAGTAGCCCATAACAGTGCAGACGTGGCCAGCGGCAATAAAACCCTGCACCTTGTTGTGGGGATCGTTGAGGATGAGCTCTATAGCCGGTGGAACCCTGACCTGAGCGCACAGGACCGAGAAATTTTTTAAACCCATCTGTCTGGCCTGCCATATAGCCATAGCATTGGCCGGAGCTGTGGTCTCAAAACCTACCGCAAAGAACACTATTTCCCGTTCGGGGTTTTTCTGAGCCAGGCGCAGGGCATCAAGGGGGGAGTAGACCATCCGGACATCTCCGCCTTGTGCTTTGACGCTCAGGAGGTCTCCGTCGCTCCCTGGAACTCTAAGCATATCGCCGAAGGAAGTGAAGATTATCCGGGGCATGCGAGCCAGGGCGATAGCCTTATCTATGAGCTCAAGAGGAGTTACACACACTGGGCATCCTGGCCCATGCACTACTGTGACCTCAGGAGGAAGAAGACGATCTATGCCGGATTTTAAAATAGTGTGGGTCTGCCCTCCGCAGACCTCCATTATAGTCCAGGGCTTGGTTACCAGGCGGTGGATAGCTGCGATCAGCTTACGAGCATCTTCCTCCCTTCGGTACTCATCCACAAACTTCATGGCTTATCTTCCAGCTCCTGCTCTATTTGTCCCAGAAACTCAAAGAAAGATTTCGCTTGCTCCTCGTCGATCTTGCTTATGGCAAAGCCTACGTGAACCACCACATAATCCCCCACCTGGACGTCGGGGACATAAGCGAGGCAGACTTCTTTGACTATTCCTCCGAAGCTCACCTTGCCTATAGTTATGCCCAGCGGATTTTCTTCAATGCTGAGGACTTTCCCTGGCACTCCTAGGCACATCTTCTACCTCCGCAGAGATTTTCCCCAGAGCCACTCCAGCACAGAGAAGAATTTTATCACCCACTTTAACTTCAGGCAACAATTCAACGCTAACCTTTACGAAAGCCCTACCTACCTTCACCTTAGCCCTACGTTCTCCTTCTTCTAATATTTCCACCACTTCGCCAATAAAAGTATGCATGCTTCTCCCGCTGGCTATATCCAGCTCTTATAACTGGCCGTAGCCTCGTGAACGCTATTTAGCCAGGCCTTTTCCCTGTACAACCACTGCGGGGATAAACGGGGAAAATTTCTTACACATCGCACAGGCCCGACAGCCGCCGGTCAGGTTTAAGCCGAAAGATCGCGATGGAGGAAAACCTCGGACCCGCACCAGGGGCATTTGATCACACCTTTGCCCGCTATTTCTACCTGCCCACCGCAGTTGGGACACTTCCGGTCAAGGTTGAACTGCGAAACCTCTTTAGAGTAAAGGATTCCATCCTGCCAGTTTATAGCGCCACTGAAGAGGTTCTTCCCCACCAAAGAGCGCACCAGATCTTCTACCTCTTCCCTGCGCAAGTTCAAAGTCAGGGCCACATCGGCGAAGCGGACTTTCCCTTGGGCGAGCACCATATCCAGGATTTTGCGCTCTTTTTCCAGGCGGGCAAATTGAGCTTCCTCCATTCGCCCTTTCACCAGGAGGAAAACCCCCACCCCCACAAGGGGCACCGTCACAGCAATGATGGCGATGGAAAGGCCCAGGATAGCTGCCGGGAAAGAGAGCCTCCCTTCGGCGTAGCCTGCGAAAAGATAAGAGCCTGCCAAGAAAGCCACCAGAATGCCAGCCAGGATTAGAATAATACCGATGAGCTTGCCAGCTCCAACCATGATTCCTCCTCAATTATCCGAATCCACCGCCACCGCCTCCACCGCCGCCTCTACCCCCGCCACCTCCTCCACTCCATCCGCCACCCTTTGAAGAGGGGGTACTGGTGAAAGTGGAGGCAGCAGCTTCAAGGGTTGAAAGGAGGCCGTCTGAAATGCTATTGAGGGAGGAAAATAGGCCTTGGGATACTGATTCCAGGGATGGAAGTCCTAACCCCTCTGAAGAAGGAATAGGAGCGGCACGGCCAACTCTTATGGGCCTGGTTGTATGGCCATAATCGGGGATATACCAGGGAGGAGCCGGAGCATCAGCCTGCGCAAACTTATAAATCCAGCTTCGCTCCAAACCAAAGGCGATAGCGTAGGGAAGGTAACGCTCAAAAATGTATTTTGCTTCTGTCAACTTGGTATATTTCTCAATGTTTTGGAGATAGCGCTTGAAAGCACGCCACTGGGCCGCTTCCTGAGAGCCTTTGCGAGTCTTACGGGGCATGAAACGACTTATATACATCAAAGCTAACCCTGTAACCCCCAGGCCAATAAATGGACACACTGCTGTTTCAAAGGCAGCAAACAGGGGGTTGAAAGCAAAATGGACAAAAACGCCCAGTATGAAGGCTAAAGCAATAAGGCTGAGCCCGAAAGACTGGTAATATGTTCTGACCCGCTGGGGATTAGCCGGGAATAAGTTTTGCCTGACTGCCTGATTATAGATGATCTTCTGCAATTCCGGTATGTGGATGTAAAACTGGTCCTTGAGTTCTCCAAGGCTTCGTTCAGTGCGATCGGACCCGAATATGGCCGAAATGAGCCTGGCCTCAAAGGGGTGGGTGGCCACGTTTCGGTCCTTCAAGCGGAAAGTGATGGTCCTGCTGCCCAGAGGTCCTATTTTTTCCACAATCTCAATAGCTCCTTTTCGAGCCAGATCCACCAGCGTAGCTATTATGTCCTGAAGGTCGGCCTGTTCATCCAGCAAAGTGCCTGCGAGAGCCGGCGGCAGATCTGAGGGGGGTTCTGGGAGGTAAGAGGCCACCTCTCCCACTGGCACATCTCTTCCCCTAAAGTACCATAGAGCTATAACCAGGACTATTCCCCCCACAGCCAGAAGAAGGCCCATTGCCCCCAGAAGCAGGTTTGCGACCGGGCGCATATCTTCAAGCCTCTGCCAGAGAGCAGGGCTTCCGGTCACAATACCATGGGGAAATTGCACTCGCACCTCCAGGCTTTCACCGGGCCCTATAGTTTCCTGGGATTTAAAAGTCACAACTTTCCCATCGGAGGATATTTCTCCCACAGCTGAAGGGCCGTAGGAAGCTATTTTTTCCGCTCTCGCCCCCGCTGGCAGGTAGACAGTTACAGTGGAACTTTTAACAGGGTAATTCCTGTCGGGGAACACGGCCACCCACCACAATTGATCTCCCCCTTTATAGAAGCGGAGAGCACCTTTTACGGTGTAAGAAAGCCGGAAAAAGGCCCTTTCATCGGAAATGGGAGGGAAAAACCACTTGATTATGAAGTCGCCTTCTTCTTTGAACGTTTTGAAAGTGAAAGGCCGCTCCGAGTCCGAAAGGCTGTAAAGGCGGCCATCTCCTTCCACCTGAACTTCAGTTATGTCCGTGAGCCTTTTCATGGGTATATTGCGGTAGCCAAAACGGAAAGGCCCTCCCTGGAAAACCACTTCCCATACTTCTTCCACCCGAATATCGGAATTGGGCAGCACCGTTATGTATACATCCAAACGCTCCCAGTAAAGCGATCTCCCCTGAGCAAAGGAAGGCAGGGAAAACACGAACAGGGTAGCCAGAAGGAGGACGCACAAAAATAGTTTCCTCATTTGCTCCCTCCCTTGTTTGAAATCCTGGCAGCGAACTGTTCAATGTCAACGATAACTCTACGGTGAAAACCCTCGCCCACCTTCTCTTTCTCATCGTAGGCCTCAACCCTGAACAGAAGCTTACGGCCATCGATTTCTAAAAGCTCAGCCGTAGCCCGGACCTCCATCCCTACCGGTGTAGGGGCTATGTGCCTTATATCCACAGCTACCCCCACGGTTTTTTGGCCTTCGGGTAGAAGGGGGTCTACTGCCTGAACGGCTGCCTGCTCCATGAGGGCAATCATAGCAGGAGTAGCCAGAACTTCCACATTGCCGCTTCCCAGGTGGCGTGCCGTAATTTCAGGGGTTACTTTGCGCCGCACCTCAGCTTTAAGGCCTGGAGAAAGTGTGAAATCCATAAATTTCTCCTCCCAGAGTTTTTTGCATGATACCACAAAAGGGAGGATTTGAAAAGGCGGATTTTGTTTGCGAATGGCAACAGAACGCAGCATGTGGCTATGCCCTTGCCCTGGAAGTTCAAGCTTGGCTTCGGTTCGGGAGCTCACTCAAGGAGGCTCATCTTAAAAGACTCAGATATCGTTCACCAGTATCGGGCAATATTACCACAACCCTTTTGCCGGGACCGAGACGCCTGGCCACCTGGAGAGCAGCCCACATGGCCGCTCCAGAGGAAATCCCGGCCAGTATCCCTTCTTCCCGTGCAAGCCTTAGCATGGTTTCCCGGGCATCCTCATCCTCAACCACTACGATTTCATCTATGACCTCACGGTTGAGAACGCCAGGGATAAAACCAGCTCCGATCCCTGGGATTCCGTGAGGGCCAGGCTCGCCGCCTGAAAGGACCGGAGAACGAGCCGGCTCCACAGCTACAATCCTGACCCCCGGGATTTTTTCTTTTAAGACTTCGCCCACCCCGGTAATAGTACCCCCTGTGCCTACACCTGCCACGAAAGCGTCCAATCTCCCACCAGTGTCTTCCAGGATTTCCCAAGCAGTAGTGCGGCGGTGGATCTCGGGGTTGGCGGGATTGGTGAATTGCTGGGGCATGAAGTAGCCATGGAGCCGGGCCAGTTCTTCGGCTTTGCGGACCGCCCCAGCCATGCCCTCGGAGGCGGGGGTAAGGATAAGCTCCGCTCCCAAAAGAGCCAGAAGGATTTTTCTTTCTTCTGACATGTTTTCAGGCATGGTGAGGATGAGCCTATAGCCTTTAGCCGCTGCCACCATTGCCAGGCCTATGCCCGTGTTCCCACTGGTGGGTTCAATGATGGTATCACCTGGTTTAATGAGGCCACGGGCTTCGGCATCCTCTACCATGGATACAGCTATGCGGTCCTTAACGCTTCCTGCCGGGTTGAAAAATTCCAGTTTAGCCAGAACCTCTGCCCCATCAGGCCCGATAAGCCTGTTTATACGCACCATTGGCGTTCGTCCAACAAGCTTGGTTATATCTGGGGCAATCTGTGGCATTTCTCCCTTTACCCCTTAAGAGAACGGACTCATTTCCCTCAGTCTCTGCACTATAGGTGGAAGGACCTCCAGGACGTATTCCACATCCTCATCGGTATTTTCCCGGCCAAGGGTGAGCCTTATAGAGCCGTGGGCATCTTCGGGTGGTATGCCCATGGCCAGAAGGACGTGGCTTGGCTCCAGAGAGCCACTGGTGCAGGCCGAGCCACTGGAGGCGCACACCCCCTTAAGATCGAGCCCCAGCAGGATCGATTCTCCTTCGGCGTTCTTGAAGATGAAACTGGCATTGTTCGGAAGCCGATCTGTTGGGTGACCTGTAAGATAAGCATTGGGGATGCGTTCCAGAATTCCCTGAACAAGCTTATCCCTAAGGCGCTTTACATGGGAATTGTTAGACTCAAATTCTTCGTAAGCCAGCTTCAAAGCCGTAGCGATCCCAACGATGTAGGGGACATTTTCGGTGCCAGCTCTGCGGTTGTGCTCGTGCCCTCCCCCTGTTTGCATTGGAAGAAGTGGGGTCCCTTTCCGAACATAGAGAATTCCAATCCCCTTAGGGGCGTAGAATTTGTGGCCTGAAAGAGACATAAGATCCACATTAAGCTCGTCCACATTAAGACTAAGAGCACCAGCTGCCTGAACGGCGTCGGTGTGGAAGGGGATGCCTTTCTTGCGGGCTATTTTGCCAATTTCAGCGATAGGCTCAATAGTTCCCACCTCATTGTTGGCATACATGATGGTTATGAGGACAGTATCATCCCTTATAGCTCGCCCCACATCGTCTGGGTCTACCACTCCATATTTATCCACAGGGACATAAGTGACCTCAAAGCCGAAATATTTCTCAAGCTGTTCCACAGTGTGGCCGACAGCGTGGTGCTCTATGGGGGAAGTGATTATGTGATTTCCCTTGCCTCTGTGCCTCTGGGCGAAGGCTACCCCTCTTATAGCCAAGTTATCACTTTCTGAACCGCAACTGGTGAAAATTATCTCCTCCGGTTTAGCGTGGAGGATTTCGGCCACAGTGCGGCGAGCTTCTTCCACTGCCTGGCGTGCTTCTCTGCCCAAACTATATATACTGGAAGCATTCCCGAACTTCTGGCTAAAATACGGAAGCATAGCCTCAAGAACTCTCGGGTCCACAGGAGTTGTAGCGGCATGGTCCATGTAAACTATACGCTTTCTCTCACTCATTTTCCAGTCCTCCTTTTGGATTGGCAAAAGCAAACTGGTCTTCTGTTATTTTCTTTTCCAGATAAGTCACCCTTTCTTCCAGAGCTTCTATCCTCTCCAGTAGAGCCTCCATCACCTGAGCCAAGGGGTCGGGGATGCGTTCATGGTGCAGGTCAATGGGCTGAGGTTGCCCGTTGATTTTAACCACCCTTCCAGGCACACCCACCACGGTAGAGCCTGGGGGGACGGATTTTACCACTACAGAGCCTGCTCCTATTCTTGAATTATCGCCTATATTTATGGGTCCAAGGATTACGGCGTGGGCGCCTATGACTACATTGTTTCCTACGGTGGGATGCCTCTTGGTCTTCTCAGTAGAAACGCCTCCCAGGACAGCTCCCTGATACATAAGAACATCATCGCCGATTTCAGCTGTTTCCCCTATAACCACCCCTGCTCCGTGATCTATGAAGAAGCGTCGGCCTATTTTGGCTCCAGGGTGGATTTCTATTCCGGTCAGGAAACGGTTTATGTGGGATATAAGGCGAGGTATAGTCACGAGGCCTCGTTTCCACAGAGCATGAGCCAGGCGGTGGAGCCAGAGGGCGTGGAGCCCGGGATAGCAGAGGATAATCTCCAGCGTATTTCGGGCGGCGGGGTCTCTGGCGTAAACTGTGGCTATATCTTCTTTTAGGGTTTCCAGAAACCTGCGGATTATTCCTCGCACCGCATACCTCCTTCTTTTGGACAGGATGCTGGTATCTTTTTAATGAGCTCGGCGATAGTGACTTTATCCAGGAGGGAAAAGAGGAGGGCCTGTGTTTTACTCCATAGCTCCCTCGTGCTGCATTCTTCCTCGTGGGGGCAGCAACATACTCCTTTTATCAGGATACAACTTGTTCCTGCTACAGGGCAAGGGATGGAAAAACCAGCTCCCTCCAGAGCTCTGAAAACGTCGCCGACGGAAATCTCATCGGGTGGTTTTGCGAGTCTGTAACCGCCCTTAGCCCCCCTTATGCTTTCCACAAGGCCAGCTTTTCGGAGAAGGGGGACTATCTGTTCAAGATAAGGCAGTGGTAATTTTCTAACGCGAGCGATCCAAGCCAAAGGGACGAACCCTTTGGGATAGTGCCTGGCTATTTCCACCACTGCTTTTAGGCCGTAGAGCTCTTTACTGGAGAACCTCATCTTGAAAATTCCGAGCAAAAAGTCGGAATTATTATAGTCAAAGAAAAAACCTTTGTCAACCCACCACCTTAGAGCCCCGGCCATTTCAGAGAGGGGTTTAAATATATCCCTTTCAATCCTACTATGGTGCCATTGCGGCTGATGAGATTGCAGAGAAATTAGCAGCTTTCAATCCCACTATGGTGCGATTGCGGCTCTTTCCAACCCATCACTATCCCTACTACGACGCCAGCCTTTCAATCCCACTATGGTGCGATTGCGGCTCTAGTCCTGATCGCCCGGCCCAACTGGGAGCTCGACTCTTTCAATCCCACTATGGTGCGATTGCGGCGGCATCGCGGCTCATGTGGAGCCTGACGGGGCATTCTTTCAATCCCACTATGGTGCGATTGCGGCCTTCTCCTTTTCATTTT
>JANXAG010000037.1 GCA_025062375.1 Anaerolineae bacterium
AGCCCAAAGCCCACGAGGGCGGGAAAAATCGGGGGTCCAGGGGGCGGAGCCCCATGGCAGGGGGTCTGAGGGATGTGCCCCCAAAAACCTTATCGGAGGATTAGTCATGAAAGTAAAAACCTTTGTAATAGCCATTTTGGCCCTACTAATAAGCTGTGCCACCCCTGCCCCATCACCTCTACCAACAACTCCAAGCCCTTCCCCCGAAAAACATCCCCTCTATCTGGCCATAATATGGCACCAGCACCAGCCCCTTTACTATAAAGACCCCGAAACAGGCCTCTACACCCGTCCTTGGGTCAGAGTCCACGCCACAAAAGACTATTACGATATGGCTGCCATCCTGGAACAATATCCAAAAGTGAAAGTCACTTTCAACCTCACCCCGAGCCTTATCCGTCAGCTGGACGATTTCGCTGGCGGTGCCAAGGATATTTACTGGGCTCTGGCGGAAAAACCTGCCCAGGAATTGACTGAAGAAGAGAAAAGATTTATCCTCCAGCGCTTCTTTGACGCCAACTGGGAGCGTGTCATACCTCGTTTCCCCCGCTATAAAGAACTTCTGGATAAGCGAGGTCATTCTGCTGATAAAGCCGCGATCGACAGAGCCCTCACCACCTTTACCGTCCAGGATCTCCGTGACCTTCAGATCCTCTTCAACCTGGCCTGGTTTGACCCCGACTTCCTGGCCCAGGAACCTCTTAAGAGCCTGGTGGAGAAAGGGAGAGGCTTCAGTGAAGAAGATAAGAAGGTAATCTTTGAAAAAGCCAGGGAAGTGATAAGAGCTGTAATCCCCAAACACAAAGAACTTCAGGACAGAGGGCAAATTGAGGTCACAACTTCTCCCTATGCTCATCCCATCCTCCCCCTCCTATACGATGCTAACCTGGCTGCAGTAGGCAATCCCTCTTCCAGGCTACCTTTCCACTTTTCTTTTCCAGAAGATGCCTCCGCCCAGCTCAGAAAAGCCGTGGAAATCTACGAAAAGCACTTTGGGCGCAAACCAAGGGGCCTCTGGCCTTCTGAGGGGGCAGTAGCTTATGGGATTGTAGGCCTTGTAGCCGATGCGGGCTTCACATGGATGGCTTCGGGTGAAGACGTGCTGGCAGCGACTCTGGAACTGGGCTCTTTTGCCCGGGACAGCCAGGAAACGGTCAAAGATGCTGACACCCTTTACCGGCCTTATTACGTCCGATTCCGGGGTGGTAAACCTGTAGCGGTCCTCTTCCGAGACAGAGTCATATCCGATAAGATCGCTTTCGTTTATTCGGGGATGCCTGGCGAAGAAGCCGCCAAGGACTTCATCCAGAGGCTGAGGAACATCCGCCGGTGCCTTGAGGAAACCAGCGCAAAAGGCCCCCATCTGGTCAGCATAATCCTGGATGGTGAAAATGCGTGGGAATGGTATGAGAACGATGGCAAAGAATTTCTTCATGCCCTTTACCGAAACCTCTCAGAGACTGAAGACATAAAGACCATAACCCCTTCTGAATACATAAAGCTCTTCCCGGAGCAGCGGGAACTGATGCGTCTCTGGCCGGGCTGCTGGTTCAGCCCCGATTTTGACACCTGGATAGGGGAAGCCGAAGAAAACATAGCCTGGAATTACCTTTTCAAAGTGCGCAACTTCCTGGCCGAATATGATCTTCACCAGCGCCGCACTGCTCCTCCTGAGGCCATTGCCCGGGCTCAAGATTATATATACCTGGCCGAGGGTTCCGATTGGTTCTGGTGGTATGGCTCTGACCAGGATTCCGGCCAGGATGAATACTTTGACTACGCCTTTCGCTCCCTTCTGAAAGAAGTTTACAGAGCCCTTGGGGAGGTGCCTCCTCCTTTCCTGGACGCCCCTATAATTCCACCCAGGCCTGTAGCTCCTACCCGGAGTATGGAAAAAACCTTCACCCCCACCCTGGACGGACAAATCTCACTTGAGGAATGGGCTCAGGCTGGCTACTACCGGGAACCTGGACAAATTGTGGAGGAAGTCTACTACAGCTTTGACGGCCAAAACCTTTACTTAAGGTTAGAAAGCCTTTCCCCCTGGAGCGAACTGGGACCGGAAGCCCATCTGGGCGTCTACATCTCAAGCCCTTACGTCACCACGGCTAACCCCTTTTCCCGCCTGGGCTTCCAGAGAGAACCCCGCACTTATCTGGGATTCCGTGCAACCCACCTGGCTGAAATCGCTTTCGCTGCCGGGAAAGCTATCTCCTCCACCCTCACCCGTGCCGATGGCCTGAACAACTGGCTCGACCCTCAACCCATCAAAGCTGGTGTGGGAGAGAGCACACTGGAACTGGCTATACCATTGGCCTCCCTGGGGGAACTCAGCGCAGGCGATGCCTTGAACCTGAGAGTGGTGATCAGCAAAGGAGGGAAAGACACAGACCTTATCCCTTCCCTCGGTCCTCTGCGTATCATTGCCCCGGAGCTGCGGCCCATCACTTTTATCCTTGAAGTCCGGGACCCCGAGGGCGATGATCACGGTCCTGGCTCTTATCTCTATCCCCTGGACGCTGTATTCCAACCGAAGGTCTTTGACCTTAAAAGCTTTGCCGTGGGTGAAGACGAAGAAGATCTGGTTTTTGCCTTCACATTTTATGGGCCTGTACCTAACCCCTGGAACTCGCCCATAAACCTCTCCCTCCAGACCCTGGATATATACATTGACGTTGACCCTGGAGCCGGTACCGGACGGCGCCTTCTTCTCCCGGGGCGCAATGCCTCCCTGGCAAAAGGCTATGGATGGGAATATGCCATCTGGGTGGAAGGATGGCTTCAGCAGATATGGACCGCAGACCCTTCGGGGGAGATCAAACAGCTCAAAGCCCCTGTTAAAACCATAGTCAACCCCGACAGGCAAAGTGTCACTGTGCGTGTTCCGAAGGAGGTCTTCGGCAGGGATGTAAACCTCCGCCGCTGGGCCTACGTGGCAGCCGTATTGAGCCAGGAAGGCTATCCATCTCCGGGGGTCTGGCGGGTAAGAGACGTGGAGAAGGAGCCGAAGCAGTGGCGCATGGGTGGTGCCCCTAACGACACAAATCACACCCGCATCGTTGACTTAGCCTGGCCGGAGGGAACTTCTCCTTCCCAGGAGGAAATCTTGAGCAAATACCCGCCTTCCAGAGAGCCGAACATGGACAAACTGGGGCCGGACGACTTCTGCCAGATCCCACCGATGAAACCACCTGAATAGCCATTTGCTGCCATCTGTAAACCGCCTGTGAGCTATGCATGGCTCGTTTGACAAATCAGAAGTTTGTGTTTACAATAATGACCGAAAACCCCCCTCAAGGAGGAGGCCTATGAATAAGAGACTATACATCCTGTTTGCCCTGCTCACGATCTTAGCCCTGATCGTAGCGGGGTGCAAGCCGACCCCTACCCCTAAGCCCAAGATTAAGATAGCCGTTGTTTCCGACATCGGCGGCAGGGGTGACCTGAGCTTCAACGACATGGCTTTTAAGGGTGGGGACGAGGCTGAAAGAGACTTCGGCGTAGAAATGGTTGAACTCGTAAGCAAAGTGGAAGCTGACTATGTCCCCAACCTGACCACTGCCGCCAAGGACCCCGACGTCAAACTCATAGTGGGAGTTGGTTTCCTCTTGAGCGATGCCCTGGCTGAAGTAGCCCAGAAGTATCCCGATAAGAACTTCGTAGGTATTGATACCTACGCCCAGTCCATCATTAAGGAGAAAGCCCCCGATAAGTATCCTCTGCCCAACCTCATGGACATCGTTTACGAGGAGCACAAAGGCAGCGCTATAGTGGGAGCCCTAGGTGCTCTCCTGGCGGCCGCCTACGACAAGCCTCACATTGGTGCTGTCCTGGGAATTGAGATCCCGGTCCTCTGGAAGTTTGAAATCGGCTACAAGTGGGGTGCCCGCTGGGCCACCGAATGGCTCAAGAAGAATGTGCCTAACGAGGCCTTTGATTACACCAAGGACTTCGTCCTCTGGACCTATACCGGGACTTTCAGCGATATTACCAAGGGCTACGAAGCCGCTAAGGCCATGTATGCTAAAGACGCCGTGGCCGTATACAACATCGCTGGCCCTCTGGGACTGGGCATCAATCAGGCCGTGTCCGAAATTGCTGAAGCTCAAAAGCTGGAGTTTGGCCCGCCCTTCTGGATTGGCGTAGACGCTAACCAGGACTGGATCAACCCCGGCTTCGTCATCGCCAGCATGATGAAGAGAGTTGATAAAGGTGTATACTACGCCACGAAGCTGGTGGTGGACGGCAAATTTAGGGACATTGTCAAGGAAAACAAGGGCGTCCTGGTTCTGGGTGTCGGGACCAAAGTGGCCGGCGAGCTTATGGAAGGCATCTCCGTGAGCACCCTGGCCGACCTTGACGAGTTCATCCAGATGGGTATCAATGCCGAAAAGCTCACCGGCAAGAAAGTCCTCCCCATGGAGCCCGACAAAATCCGCGAGAAGGTCAAGAAGATGAGAGACGCTCAGCCCGAGTGGGTGTGGCGCGCCATCAAAGAACTTGAGGAGCAGATCCGCACCGGAGCCGTTGAAGTTCCGGCCGTCACCACCGACGAGCTAATCAAGAAGTGGCGCGACGAGCTCGGGTAAAAGGGAAGGGGGAGGGGGCTACTCCCCCTCCCCTTTCTTTTGCTCACTTTGGCTAAGCATAGAGAAGAGGCAAGCGATAGCTTGCTTTTATTTTTAGGCTAATCAAGCGGCAAGGGCGCCCTCATGGTTCCTTAGCTGGTCCTTTGCGGGTGATCCACTTAAGGAGGAAATCAGGGCATGAGCTCCAAACTTCTGGTTGAAATGAAATCAATCCACAAAGTCTATCCAGATGGCACTGTAGCTCTGAAAGGGGTTGACTTTGAGGTCAGTGGCGGAGAGATAATCGGCCTTCTGGGCGAGAACGGGGCCGGAAAAACCACTTTAATGAAAATCCTTTCGGGCCTCCTTCCCCCAACCTCCGGCGAAATTTACTATAACGGGAAAAAGGTTCACTTCCGCAATCCTTCCGACGCCCTCAAACTGGGGATAGGCATGGTCCACCAGTATTTTGCTCTGGTCCCGCCTTTTACCCCACTGGAGAACATCCTCCTGGGTCAGGAAAAAACGGGCCGGCTATCTCCCCTGGATCTCAAAGGAGCAAGAGATAAAATTAAAGCCCTTATGGACGAAACAGGCCTTCATGTCCCTCTTGACACCCCTGTGGAAATGTTATCGGCTGGCGTTCAGCAGAGGGTGGAAATCCTCAAAGTCCTCTACCGCGGGACCGACGTTTTAATCCTGGATGAACCCACTTCTTATCTCACCCCACTGGAAGTTGAGGAACTCTTCAAAGTAATGCGCAAACTTAAAGCCCAGGGTAAAGCTATCGTTTTTATCACCCACAAATTGCGGGAAGTGATGGAAATAAGCGACCGGATTCAGGTGCTAAGGAATGGGGTGGTGACCGGAAAATTGCCTACTTCTGAGGCCACTTTTGAAAAATTAGCCATCATGATGGTGGGGAGGGAAGTCATCCCTCAAGCAGTTCGCTCCCAGGCCGAACCAGGAGAGCCCATCCTCAGGGTCAATGACCTTCATGTTATGAGCGATTTTGGCACCATGGCAGTGAAAGGAATCTCCTTTGAAGTTAGAGCGGGGGAGATTTTCGGGATAGCGGGGGTTGAAGGGAATGGCCAGAGCGAACTGATCCAGGCTATAACTGGTCTAAGGCGACCTGTCAAGGGGGAAATATGGATAAAGGACCACCACGTGACAGCCTTCGGGCCTCGCAAGCTTTATAGCCTGGGCCTTTCCCACATCCCGGAGGATAAAAGCAAGTTTGGCCTGGCAATGAACTTTGACCTGGCTGAAAACAGCATTCTGAGCAGACAGTGGGAATCACAATTCGCAGGAGCGCTCGGAAGATTGAACTGGGACAAAATCCTGAAATTTGCCCAGTATCTGGTCAAATCCTTCAATGTAGTTACTCCCGGCCTCAGGACTCCGGTGAAGAGCCTGAGCGGAGGAAATCAGCAGAGGCTCCTGGTGGGCAGGGAGCTCTCTAAAGAGCCGTCCCTCGTGGTTGCTGCGCACCCCACCCGGGGTCTGGATATAGCCTCTACGGTGTATATAAGAGAGCTTCTGATCAAGATGCGCGATGCTGGGAAGGCAGTGCTTTTAGTCTCCGCAGACCTGGATGAGATTCTTGAGCTCAGTGACAGGATTGCTGTAATGTATGAGGGCGAGTTTCTCGGTGAGGGGAGGATTGGGGAGTTTGCCCGGGAAGAGATAGGGATGATGATGGGTGGCGTGAGGCTTAAAACTGAAGCCGGAGGTAAACGATGAGGCTGCTTCGTGGACTTCGTCCCATCTTTGAGTCTCTGCTGGCTATAATCGTCGGGCTCATCGTGGGTTCAATCCTCATGATGGTTTTCGGGTATCACCCGCTGAGAGCTTATGCAGCCCTTTTTCGGGGGACTTTCGGTTCCCCCGTGGATGTTCTGGAAACCCTAGCTTTTGCCGTCCCTATCATGCTTACAGCCATAACCTTCGCTTTGGGGGTCCGCTCAGGCCTTTTCAACATAGGAGCCGAGGGGCAAATGTATCTTGGGGCCATCGGAGCGGTGGCTGTAGCGGGACTTATACAACTTCCACCAGTAATACACGTTCTGGCTGCAACCCTGGCCGGTATGGTAGCAGGAGCTCTCTGGTCCCTCATCCCCGCCATTTTAAAGATCTGGCGTGGGGTCCACGAGGTAATTTCCACCATAATGTTCAACTGGATAGCTTATCATTTCTCCATCTATCTGGCCATTTACTATCTTGCCCAGCCTGGCAGAGCGGAACGAACAGTCCCCGCTCTTCCCACGGCCAGATACCCCGTTATAGTAGAAGGAGCAACCCTTACGCTTGTATTTGTGGTAGCTTTAGCCTTTTGCTTTTTTATTTATTTTTACCTCTGGGGGACAAGATCTGGCTATGAGTTGAGGCTTGTAGGTGAGAACCCTCACGCTGCTCGTTACGCTGGGGTTTCGGCTAGGAAAGTGCTTTTTATAAGTTTCCTTCTTGGGGGAATGGCCGCTGGGCTGGCAGGAGCAAGCCAGATCATCGGCCGGCCCCCCGCCTGGTCTCTTTATGCCACGCTGGGAAATGTTATATCCCTTGGGTTTGACGGCATAGGAGTAGCCCTCATAGGCCGCAACCATCCCTTAGGGGGAATCCTGGCGGCTATCCTCTACGGCACCCTTCAGCACGGAGGCCGCTACATGGAGTATCACGCTGGCGTGGATTCAGAGATGGTCAGGGCCATAAACGGCATTATAATAGTGGCCCTTTCTATTCCCGAACTCTGGGCTATTATAAGGAGGAGACTCAAGCGATGAACCAGCAGAGGATCTTCTGGATTTTGGCCGCAGTAATAATAAGTGCACTTGTTTTCTATGGCATAGAGATAGCAGGCCTTATGCCTCTCTCCATTCTGGAAGCCACCTTCCTGGCTATGACTCCGCTGGTCTTAGCGGCTGTTGGGGAATGTATAAACCAGAAAGCCGGGGTCATCAATATCGGTTTGGAAGGAATTCTGCTTTTAACCTCGGTCCTCGGAGTCTATGGAGCTGAGCTGTTCGGGAATGGATGGGGTGGATTGTTTTTTGGAATGATAGTAGGTGCTCTGATCGGCCTTTTTCTTGGCCTTATAAGTGTATATGCCAGGGCAGCCCAGGTAATAGCTGGTATAGGTATCAACGTCTTCGCCATCGGGTTTGTCCCTTTCCTGTTGAGATCCATCTGGGGCTTCCCGGGTATTCACCTTTTCCCCCGCGCCCTTATGGTCCAGCCCCTTTACACCCCAATAGGTAGGATAAATCCCGTGACCATCATAGCCATAGCTTTAGCCATCCTGGGGCACCTCTTCCTTCACCGAACTGTCCTGGGCTTCCGGATAAAGGCCTGTGGGGAAAGACCGGAGGCGGCGGACGTAGCGGGGATAAGGATTGACCTCATAAGGCTGTTCACTGCTACCCTTGGAGGAGCCCTCTGCGGACTGGGTGGAGCTTTCATGCCCCTGGGCTGGTTCGGTGGGGTGGTGAAGGAAATATCTGCTGGGCGCGGGTTCATAGCTCTGGCCTGTGTGGTCTTTTCAGGGCTTGAGCCCCTTCTGGCTTTGGCAGCAGCCTTCATCTTCGGTTTCGCCGAAGGGTTCGCCTACGCTGTAGCCATTACCCCTGGCGTCAAAGAGATCATACCCTTCTACTTCGTGCACATGATCCCCTACATAACCACCTTGTTGGTTGTGACCATAGCCATAGGGCAGAGGAGATTTCCGGCAGCTTCCGGTTTGCCTTACAGGCGGGAATAGTTATGGGCACAATCCTTGGACTTATAGGCTCAGCAAGGCCCTGGGGAAACTCTGAGGTCCTTATAAGGGAAGCGCTGGTTGCCGCCCGGGAAGAGGGTGCTTCGGTAAAGGCCCTGAGGATAAGCGACCTTCACATCGAACCCTGCACGGGCTGCATGCGGTGTGCTTTCCGCAGCGAGGAGTGCCCTATAAAGGACGATATGAATTTCTTCCTGGAAACAGCGCTTCAGGCTGATGGTCTCATCTTAGCTGCACCGACGTATTTCCTGAACGTTCCTGGCCCTTTGAAAAACGTGTTTGATCGTTTCCTCATGCTCTCTCCTCGCTGGGATACCCGGAAAGATGAAGACTTAAAGCCCGGAGGGGTTATTATGATAGCGGGCCTTTCTCCCTGGAAAGGTGTAACCAGACCATTCCTCAATGCTTTTCTCTATACTTTGGGCTTTGTGCCGATTGAAAGCATTGTGGCGTTTTTCCCTGGTCCGGGAGAAAGCCTTCTGGACGATGAAATTGTGAGCAAAGTCAGGGAGCTGGGCCGCCGGGTGGTGAGAGGAGAGAAAAGGTCTTTTCTGCCTCGGGGAAACTATTGTCCTGTTTGCGATTCTGATTTCTTCCGTTTGGAGGGGAATGAAGCTGAGTGCCCTGTTTGCGGGACAAAAGCCCTCGTCCTGCTGGAAAATGGGGGCATAAAATTGGATTTTTCCCGGGGTATATCGGACCGCTGGACCTCGGAGGGGCTTCGGAAACACCTGAACGAGTGGATAAGGGAGACAGGGGTCAGGTTCATGGCTGTCAGGCAACAAATCAAAGAGCGCCGCCGGTCTTTAGAAGCGGAAGAACTTGAGTGGGTGAAACCTCCAGAGAGGGGTTAAAGCAATGGCTGGGACGAAAAGGGGGCTGGGAAAGGGGCTTGAAGCTCTCATCCCTTCCCTAGGCCTGGAGGAAAGTGGAGCCATTAAAGAAATTTCAGTGGATGAAATTATACCCAATCCCTACCAGCCGAGGCGCCATCTTGATCAGGAGGCGTTGGAGGAACTGGCTCAATCCATAAGGGAGCATGGCCTCATCCAGCCCCTTATTGTTACCAGGGATGAAGAAAGCGGGAAATATCAACTTATAGCTGGGGAAAGGCGCTGGCGGGCGGCCAGGATGGCGGGATTCAGCACAGTTCCTGTCATTGTAAAAGAGGTGAGCCCCAGGGAGATGCTGGAACTAGCCCTGGTGGAAAACATTCAGCGGGCTGACCTCAATCCGTTGGAGGAAGCTGAAGCCTATAGATTCCTGATAGAGGAATTCGGTTTAACTCAGGAGGAAGTGGCAAAGAGGGTGGGCAAGAGCCGGGTGGCTGTGGCCAATACTGTGAGGCTTCTTCGGCTCCCGTCCGAAGTGAAAAAAGCTCTGGCTGAAGGACTTATATCTGAAGGCCATGCCAGGGCTCTCCTTGCCCTTTCCTCCTCAGAACTTCAAATCAGAGCCCTGGAGAAAATCTTAAAACGTGGTCTCAACGTTCGCCAGACGGAAGAACTGGTGCGGAAACTTCAAGAACCAGGCAGGTCTCTCCGGAGGGAAACCCTGCCTGAAATTAAAGAACTGGAGGAAAAACTCCGAGAAAGTCTGGGCACGAAAGTTCAACTTATCAAAGGGCGGAAGGGCGGCAGGCTTGTAATCTTCTTCTATTCGGACGAAGACCTCCGATTCATTTGCGAGCGCCTCATGGGCAACGACCTGGGGAGAAACGATTCCCCTTATGCGGGGATTGGAAAATTTTAGGAGGTAGGTGGAAGCCATGCATGCCATTGAGGAGCAGATAGTCCTTTTTCTTCAGCAACTATTCCAGACAATAGGCTGGACTGGCGTGGTCATAGCTATGGCCATAGAAAGCGCTTGTATCCCTCTGCCCAGCGAAATAGTGATGCCCCTTGCGGGCTGGATGCTGGTGCAGGCCCAGGGCTATTCGCCCTGGCACACCGCCTGGGCGGGCTTTTTCGGAGCTTTGGGTTGCACCATCGGCTCAGTCCTGACCTACTGGTTCGGAGCTAAAGGCGGTAGACCTATTCTCCTGCGCTACGGAAAATACATCCTCATCTCCAAACACGATATCTATATGGCTGATAGATGGTTTGAGAGGTATGGTGAATCCACGGCCTTCTTTTCCAGGCTTATGCCCATTGTCCGCACCTTTATTTCCCTCCCAGCTGGTGTGGCCAGAATGAATTTCCCCCGCTTCGTGGTTCTAACGTTCGTCGGCTCTTTCCTATGGTGCTGGGGTCTGGCCTATGCCGGCTACGTCTTCGGGGAGCACTGGAGGGAAGTGAGAGAGATAATGCGCCCCTTTGACATCCCCATCGCTATTGCTCTGCTGGCTCTGGCAGCCTGGTATATTTACCGGCATGTAAAGCGCTTTAACGAGCTGGAAAAGGAATAAATGCCAGCGTTGATCCTCCTCCTGGCGCTGGCAGCCCACCTTGTCCCTGGCCCCAGGACTATTGAGGATGCTTACATAACCTACCGCTATTCCCGTCATCTCCTCCTGGGCCTGGGTCCCGTCTTCAACCCCGGCGAAAGGGTCCTGGGGATCACTACCCCTTTTTACATGTTGATCCTAAGCGCCGTAGCTTTGCCTTTCGGCGGACCGCAAGCGCCTTTCCCCACGCTGGCGTGGCTTTTCAATGCCTTTGCGGGCGTTCTGGCCTGCGCTTTCATCATCCGCCTGGGCCGAAAGTTGAAGGCTGAGGGCGTGGGTTCCCTGGCGGCAACCCTGTGGGCTATTTCTCCCTGGAACGTCACCTTCAGTATAGGAGGAATGGAAACGAGCCTTTACGTCCTCTTCCTTTTGGCTTCCTTCACCTTTTATTTGGAAAAGCGCCTTATGCTAACTTCGCTGGCAGGGGCTCTTGCCTTGCTGACCAGGCCCGATGCCCTCATCTTTCTCATCCCTTTATTCTCCCACGGCCTTTACAGTTTGTTTAAAACCAGAGAAAAAGCTGGCGCCTGGCTCAGAGCCTTTGCCCTCTTTTTTCTCCTCATCCTGCCCTGGATCATCTTTGCCTTTTACTATTACGGCTCCGTAATCCCGCACTCCATTAAGGCCAAAAGGCTAATTTACTACATTCCCCGCGAGGCCGCTCTGGTCCGCCTGGTCCAGCATTACTCTACCCCTTTTATGGAACATCTTATCTTCGGCATTAACTGGATTGGCTTTGGGGCTTTTTTCTACACTTTCCTGTCTTTCCTGGGCATAAGCAGAACTGTTCGTTCTTTCCCCAGGGCTCTTCCCGGTCTTGTATATCCCTGGCTTTACTTTGCCGCTTTAGCCTTTTTTAACCCGTTTATTTTTCGTTGGTATCTCTCTCCTCCGCTGCCCTTTTACATCCTCTCCATCCTTCTTGGCGCCAGAGCTTTGCTTTCGGACCTTAAAGGGAAAATTTTCAAGCGAGAGGCGAAGCCGCTGCTGGTAATTGCCCTTTTGCCGGTATTGACCACTTTGCGCGAATGGACCCTCTATCCAGATCATGGGCCGAATAGGCCTGCCCCGGCCATGGCTTTCATAGGCGGAGAACTGCTTTACATGGAAGTAGCAAAGCGCGTTAAGCCTCTGCTCAAACCTTCAGCCCTTTTGGCCGCTGGCGATGTAGGAACCCTGGGCTATTTTACGGAAGCCCGCATTCTGGACCTTGCAGGCCTAAATTCACCTCAGACCCTTAATTATTACCCTTTGCCTCCATCCATGTATGCTATAAGCTATGCTGTTCCTCCTGATCTTGTCCTGGATTTTTGTCCTGACGTGGTGGTCATCTTTGAAGCTTATGGCCGTTACAGCCTCCTGAAGGACGAAAGGTTCTGGGAAGCTTACCAACTCTTAGAAAAACTGCCCTCAGACCTTTTCGGAGGAGATGGGCTTTTGGTTTTTGTTGAAAGAAACTGCTGCCCTGTTGCGCCGGCTTTTTGACAAGAAGGGATTTCCAGATTACAATGCAATTTGTAAGAATTTCTGGAGGGGAGGCAGATGAGTGTGGAGAAGATTCGGAACGTGGCTCTTATAGCCCACGGTGGAGCAGGGAAAACTTCCCTTTCCGAAGCCCTCCTTTACGATAGCGGAGCGATAAAGAGGCTCGGGAAAGTGGACGAAGGCAACACTGTTTCCGACTACGACCCGGAGGAGATAAGGCGGAAAATGTCCGTAAACACCTCCATTCTTCCCTGCGAGTGGAGGGGGTACAAGATAAATATCCTGGACACTCCTGGATACATGGACTTCGTGGGGGAGGTGCTTGGGGCTCTGAGAGTATGTGAAGGAGCAGTAGTGGTGGTGGATGCGTCCGCCGGAGTAGAAGTAGGAACTGAGATGGTCTGGACTTATGCTGATGAACGCCAGTTGCCTCGCTTTGTTTTCGTTAACAAAATGGATCGGGAAAATGCTGATTTCTTGCGGGTTGTGAATGAAGTTGCCGAAAAATTTGGCGTGAACGTTATCCCAATCCAACTTCCTCTGGGCAGCGAAGCCTCTTTCTCCGGCATTGTAGATCTTGTAAGAATGAAAGCTTACGCAGGCTCAGAAGCCAGAGAAATGGAAATCCCCTCTCAGTTCAGAGAACTGGCCGAGGAATACCGCACCAGGCTCATGGAGGCGGCCGCTGAAAACGATGATGAACTCATAGTTAAATATCTGGAAGGCGAACCCCTCACTGAAGAGGAAATAAAGAGAGGTCTTGCTCTTGGAGTTAAAAGCCGCAAGTTTGTGCTGGCCCTGTGCGGTGCGGCCACTCTGGATATAGGCGGGAGAGCCCTTCTGGATGCTATTGTGGATTACTTCCCCTCGCCAGCGGAGGTGGAAGTGCAGACAGAAAGCGGCGAAACCTTAAAGGCGGATGAAAACGGACCCTTGGCTGTTCTCGTCTTCAAAACTTTCGCCGACCCCTACGTTGGTAAGCTTTCTTACTTCAAGGTTTATTCGGGAGTAATGAGTTCCGATTCCAGGGTCTTTAACGCCCGCGCTGGTGAAGAAGAGCGCATAGGGCAGCTTTTCTTCCTGAGGGGAAAGGAGCAGACCCCTGTCAAGCAGGTGGGGCCTGGAGACATAGGAGCTGTGGCCAAGTTATCCGTAACTGTCACCGGCGATACCCTTTGCGATAAAGGCCATTTGATCGTCTTGCCCGGCATAAAATATCCCGAACCCCTTTTCTCGGTGGCTGTGGCTCCCAAAACCAAAGCCGACCTGGACAAGCTCAGCAACGTCCTCAACCGCCTGGTGGAGGAAGACCCAACCCTCCAGGTGAAGCGGGAGTTCTCTACCGGCGAGACCATCCTCTCAGGTATGGGCGAATCCCATGTGGATATTGCTATCCGCAAGCTCCAGGATAAATTCGGGGTGGGGGTTGTCACTTCCCTTCCCAAAGTCCCTTATCGGGAAACCATAACCAGAGTGGCGAGAGCTCAGGGTAAATACAAAAAGCAGACCGGTGGCCGTGGGCAGTACGGAGATGTCTGGCTTAGGCTTGAGCCTCTTCCCAGGGGAGCAGGCTTTGAGTTCGCTGAGGAAATTTTCGGTGGAGCAGTGCCCAAACAATACATTCCGGCCGTGGAAAAGGGGTTGAAAGAGGCTATCCAGAGCGGAGTTCTAGCGGGCTTCCCGGTAGTGGACATAAAGGCAGTCCTCTACGACGGCTCCTACCACCCGGTGGACTCCTCCGAGCTTGCCTTCAAGATAGCCACTCATCTTGGGTTTAAGAAGGCGATGGAGCAGGCTGGCCCCATTCTCCTTGAGCCCATCATGAACGTCACTATAACCGTTCCAGAGCAGTTTACAGGCGACGTTTTGGGCAACCTCAACACCAAACGGGCCAGAGTCATGGGCATGGACCAGAAAAAGGGCACAGCCATAATCAGAGCACAAGTCCCTCTGGCGGAAATGCAGCGCTACGCCACCGAACTGCGCTCCCTTACCCAGGGCCGGGGCGTTTTCTCCATGGAATTCTCCCACTATGAAGAAGTCCCCTCTCACATTGCCCAGACCATAATTGAGCAGGCTCGCAAGGAGAAGGAGGCTCAGCAAGAGAAAAAGTAAACGAGTTTTGGGATATAGACCTCAAAACTCCTCCGAAGATCGCCTGCCCAGGCGAAAAGGGGGGATATTTTTACGGGATCGCCAGCCTGAAATGGTTAAAAGCTCAGAGGAGGGAAAAATGGATTTAAAATCTCAGCTGGAGAGGCATTTGAGAGGGCTGGAAAAGCTTGCTTTAAGCATTCCGGGCTTCAAGGGTTACAAAGAAAAGGAAATCCGCCGTGAGGCAGACCGACTTCTCCGTCAGCATGTAGCATCTGTCTTGGAAGAAGCCCGCGGACTGCTTCAGGAAACCCAGATAATGGTCATGCAAAGGGGCAAAATCGGCCTTTTGGATGATCTGGAAAGGGCCGTCATGAAGCTCCAGAACACCGCTGACCGGCTCCGGACCGCTTCCTACGGATACAGTGGTTTCTTTGACGCCGTTAAGATACGGGAGGAAGAGCTGGATGCCCTGTATGATTTTGACCTTTCCCTCCTGGGAAAGGCGGAGGCTTTAGTGGCTGCTGCCAAGGGGCTGAAGGAGGCCGCTGGTGGAGGGGAAGAGCTCCTTCCTCTCATAAATCAAATAATTTCCGAAGCCGATGCCCTAATGGATACCTTCCTCAGGCGCCAGGAGGCAGTGATAAATTTCAAAGGAGAGGGTTAACCGTGCCCGTAATAGAGCGAACTTTCTGGGTCAAAGCTCCTATAGAAAAAGTTTTTGCCCTCTTAGCCGATCACTCCAAAGACCCGGCTTGGCTCCCGGGTTTGGAGGAAAGCCGTAACTTTCAGGGCCAGGGGGTCGGGGCTACGTGGGAGTGGACCTACCGGATGGCAGGTATAACTTTCCACGGGACCGGGCATGTAGTGGAGCATGAGCCGCCATATCGCCACGTGGTGGAAACAAAAGGAGGAGCTATCAGCACCTGGGCCTGGACTCTGGAGCCGGAAGGGGAGGGAACAAAAGTTCACCTCCGGCTGGAGTATTCGGTACCGGTGGTTGTCCTGGGCAAGGTAGCAGAAAAGATCCTCTTAGCTCAGAACGAAAAAGCTGCCGATGAAGGGGCGGCAAATTTAAAGCGCATGCTGGAGGAATGATATGTTCAGGAGAAAAGCTTTGCTGATAACCATAGTAGCTTTGAGCGCCGTCATGCTGGCATGTCTTCCCCTTAGGCCAGCCAAGCCGGAGGTGGTGAGCGTTAACATGGCAAAAGAGCTTACTCGGGACTATAAGCCGGTAAAGGAAACGACCGAATTTCTTCCCACCGAGCCCTTCAATTGCTCAGTCAGGGTCTCAAACCTCCCCAAGGGTGCCGAGGTAAAGGCTGTCTGGTTTTACGGCGAAGAGCTTATAGAGGAAACCTCTTACACTACCGACAAAGCTGGTTCTGGCTACATAGGTTTCACCCTTGAGCCCGAAAACTACTGGCCCATAGGCAAATACAGGGTGAAAATCTACCTTGAGGACCAGTATGTCCAAGAAGTTGGTTTCTCTGTGGTTCCGCCTGCGGATGCAATCCCTTCGCGGGTAAAGAAAGTGGTGATGGCCAAAGAGGTGGACGAAAATCAAAAGCCAGTAAAAATTGCTAAAACATTTTACCCTTACGAAACTGTTTACTGTTCTGTGAATGTTGATCTGGGAGTTTATTCCCGCCTGGAAGCCAGATGGTATCACGAGGGCGAGCTTCAGGAGGATTGGACCACTACCATTGTGGCTGAAGAGAATGTTCTTAATACCTACGTAAGCTTCTACCTTGAGCCGGACCCTGCTCTGCCCGAAGGCGAATACAAAGTGGAACTTTACCTGGACGGAAACCTTGCCCGCACGGCCACTTTCTCCGTGGTTGAAGAGGCTGTGGTCCCTGCCGGAATGAAGCTCTATTCCAGCGAGTCTCTTGGCTTTTCCATCCTATATCCTTCGGATTGGGATGTCCTGGAAGAAGCCGACCATGTCTCTTTCCAGCCCACAGCCGAGGTGGTCTTAAGTGTAGGGGTGCTGGAAGATGCTGAAGATACGCCCCAGAAAATTGCGGAAGTGATCGTTGATTCTCTCAAGGCCGACTACTCTGACCTGGAGGTCTCTTATTCCGGTCCCTTTTCAATTTCGGGAATAGAATGGTGGGAGGTGGATTTGAGCTTTGTGGAAGAGGGTCGGGAAAAGTCTTCCATCTTGCTGGTAACTGTCCAGGGCGACAGAGCTTACTTAATAGTAACTCTCGCTCCGGCGGAAGAGGAAGAGCAGTGGCTTGGCTATTTTGTGGATATGGTGGCAAGCTTCAAGATAAAGTAAAGGAGGGTGAGGTATGGCCAGAATTTTTGATATAATCCAGATGCCTGATATGGGAGAGAGGGAAATTGTCAAGCGTTTTCCTCCCACGGGCTCCGGTGATTTCATGATCGGTTCCCAGCTCATAGTCCGGGAGTTCCAGACGGCTGTTTTCTTCAGGGATGGCAAAGCCCTTGATGTGTTCGGGCCCGGGCGCCACACCATCACCACTGCCAATATCCCGCTGCTTGTGAGCCTCATAGGCTTGGCTTTCCGGGGTGAGACCCCCTTCAAGGCCGAGGTCTACTTTGTCAATATGCGGGAGTTTGTGGACATGAAGTGGGGGACTCCGGAGCCGATTGCCATGCGGGATGCTGAGCTGGGCATAGTCAGACTGAGAGCTTTTGGAACTTATTCCATGCAGGTGTCCGATCCTCAACTGTTTGTGAACAAAGTTGTGGGAGCTCAGGGGCTCTACGAAACCTCTCAGATTGAAGGCTTCCTCCGGAGCATGGTGGTATCCAAGTTTGCCGATTTCCTGGGCGAAGCCGGGAGATCCCTATTTGACCTGCCTTCCCTTTATGATGAGATAAGTGCGGCTACCAAAAGCAAGCTCCAGGACGACTTTGCTTCGCTGGGTTTGAACCTGAAAACTTTCTATGTCTTTTCCATAACGCCTACTGAGGAAACTGCCAGAGCCATTGATGAACGAGCGGCTATGGGGGCTATCGGTGATATGCAGAAGTACCTTCAGTTCAAGGCTGCCCGTGCCATGGGGGATCTGGCGGCGAGAGAGGATGCCGGGGCTGGTGCTGCAGAACTTGGGCTTGGCCTTGGGGCTGGAGCTGGAATGGGAGCGATGATGGCGGGGATGATCTCCCAGGCAATGCAGGCTGCTAAGGCTGCGGCTCCCACCAAAACCTGTCCCAGCTGTGGCTCTCAAATCCCGGCTGATGCCAAATTCTGCCCCAACTGCGGGGCCAAACAGGAAGCCGGAAGATTTTGCTCTCAATGCGGTTCCCCGCTTCCTCCGGGGGCTAAGTTCTGCCCGAACTGTGGAGCGAAAGTGAGCTAAAACCTGAGGAGGAAAATGCGCCCCGACGGACGCTCACCTGACAAGATTCGGCCGGTGCGCATAGTTCCTCGTTTTATAAAGTATCATCCGGGTTCGGTCCTTATAGAACTTGGGGACACGGTAGTGTTATGTGTGGCTACGGTGGAAAAAGCCCTCCCTGGCTGGCTTGTGGGTAAAGGGGAGGGCTGGATCACTGCAGAGTATTCACTGCTTCCTGGCTCTACGGCCGAGCGCACTCCCCGGGAGACAAGTGGCCTCAGTGGCCGAACTCAGGAGATACGCCGCTTCATAGGTCGCAGCCTGAGGGCTGCCTTTGACCTGGACAAATTTGGGGGTCATACTATAACTGTAGACTGCGATGTCCTCCAGGCTGATGGGGGAACACGCACTGCGGCGGTGACGGGAGGATTTGTAGCGGTGGTTCTGGCCCTTCGGGAGCTCGGTCAGAAGGGGTTAATCCCTCCCCGGGGGGTTGTGAAAACTCAGGTGGCGGCCATAAGCGTGGGGGTGGTGAATGGGCAGCCTGTTGTGGACCTCACCTATGAGGAGGATTCCGTGGCTGAAGTTGACATGAACGTGGTTATGACCTCCAGGGGGGAGCTGGTGGAAATCCAGGGCACTGCCGAGGGCAAACCTTTCTCCCGGGAAACCCTCCAGATGATGCTGGATATGGCTTGGGCGGGGCTTCAGGAGCTCTTTCAAGCTCAGAGGGAGGCTTTAAAATGAGGCTTTCCCACCTGGATGAAGAAGGTCAGGCTCGCATGGTGGATGTGGGCCACAAGCCTGACACCGAAAGGATAGCCGTAGCCAGGGGCGAAGTTCACATGGCGCCTGAAACCCTGCGGCTTATAAAAGAGGGCAATTTACCTAAAGGAGATGTATTCTCGGTGGCGAGGCTGGCGGGGATCATGGCTGCCAAGCGCACCCCTGAGCTTATCCCTCTGTGTCACCCCCTTTTCCTGAGCCATATAGACGTAGAGCTGGATATCAATGAAGAAAAAAGTTGCATTGAAATTACCGCCACCGTGCGTTCGGTAGGGAAGACAGGTGTCGAGATGGAAGCTCTAACAGCTGTAAGTGTAGCAGCTCTTGCTGTATACGATATGGCCAAGGGGGTGGAGAAAACCATTCGCATCCACAATATTCGCTTGGTGGAAAAGCGCGGTGGTAAAAGCGGAGACATAACCCTTGAATAAGGGTGTCACTGCCCGCGTTGGGGGTTGAAAGGGGCAGAAGTCCCTAGCTTAGAGGGGTTGGGAATCTCAAGAACCTTAAAAAGGGAGCAATCAACCACCCTTTGCACCC